>CAZHZT010000008.1:0-75667 GCA_964537285.1 uncultured Saprospiraceae bacterium
TGTAAAGGTTTTTACGAACATGAGTCATCCCGAATTTTCGGGATGACTCATGTTTCTTCATTGTATGCTCTAAAAAAAACACTCCTGAAATGGAATTTTTTTAGAAAAAATTCGTTTACAAAAAAAAGAATGTTGTGCTAATGCAGGCTTTTTATTAATTTCACGCATTAGGCACTAAACTAGATAATTAAATGGGGAGCATAATTTCTCTGTTAAACCATAAAGGAGGAGTTGGTAAAACAACCAGCGCTATCAACATAGGAGCAGGTTTGGTAGAGCTCAATAAGAAAGTCTTATTAATTGACCTGGATCCCCAGGCCAATCTGACTGTTGCCCTGGGAATACCTCGGCAGCCAATTACTATCTATGAGTCTCTGAGGGGAGAAGGCGAATTACAGCCCTTTACAGCTAAAGAAAATCTTGATGTCGTTATTTCTACTCTGGATTTATCCGGCGCTGAAATGGAGCTTATTAATGAAGCGGGACGGGAATTTATCCTACGCGAACTACTTGCTCCCGTGCTGGAAGAATACGATTATATAGTGATCGATTGCCCGCCTTCACTGGGTTTGCTTACGCTTAATGCCCTGACGAGCAGCCATTACGTTATCATTCCATTGCAAACGGAGTTCCTGGCATTACAAGGACTAACAAAAATCAAGCAAGTGATCGACAAAGTGCGGTTTCGATTGAATAA
Organism: uncultured Saprospiraceae bacterium; assembly: GCA_964537285.1. Taxonomy (GTDB): domain Bacteria; phylum Bacteroidota; class Bacteroidia; order Chitinophagales; family Saprospiraceae; genus CAZHZT01. The sequence continues at coordinate 698 of CAZHZT010000008.1, forward strand.
AGATCTGAAAATCGCTGGCGTGATCCCTACAATGTATGATGCCAGAAAGGTATTGAACAGAGATGTTGTTGAAACCATCAAGAAATATTTTGGTTCCAAGGTTTTTAATACGATGATCCGGGATAACGTTGCGCTTGCCGAAGCACCCGCACAGAGGCAGGATATCTTCCAGTATGATCGTAATAGCCATGGGGCTACGGATTATCTGGCCTTGTGTAAAGAAATTATTGAAAGAACAGCTGAGGTTGAAGCATAAACGTTTTTTGACAGAATCGCTATCGTAGCGCAATTTCTTTCAAAGAACCAGTATAAATAAAATGTATAGTGAGTAAAAAGCGCTTTAAAGAAGGTCTGGAAAGTTTGTTCGAGGAGTCCGTAGCTACAGAAACTTTCCAAAGAAAAAATCCTTTACTTAAAGATTCCTCTAAGAGTACTGAAAAGAAATCAGGGAAAAACTCAGGGAAAAGCTTTGCCAACCAGTTCGACGAATTATTTGAAAATCAAGCCACGGAAAAAATAGTCGAAGAAGTCGAAAAAACTAAAAAAAGAAGCATCAAGCAGGCTAAAAAGCAACTGCCCAAAGCCGTGGAACAAGAAAAACAACGCCTTGGCATCGATGCCCTGTTCCGTAAAACCATGGAAAGTAAAAAAATAGAAATTCCTGTTCCTTCCGGCCAGAAAAGAGTAACCTTTACCTTTGATCAGGAATTATTGACTAAATTGAAATCAATCGCCAGAGTAGAAAAAACTTACATCAGAGAAGTCATCGCCGAAGCTGTTCAGCAATTTATTCAATCTTATGAAGAAACTGATCTTCAAAAAGGAGGCTGATTTTTTCAAACCATATTCGTTTAGAAAAATTCGGACTTGCCTCCCTTCCCCTTTTTTAACTCGCGCTTATGAAGTTTGAAGATCAGTCCAGCCTTTTTTCGGATTTTCGTATCTATTATAACCACACAATCTATCCGGAACTCCTGCGCTTAGAGCGGAGAAGGGAACGCCTCTTGCGCCTAATTTTATTCTCCGTCTTTTTATTGATAGCCATTAGTATTTTTGCTTTATATCTCGGCATTTTCTCTTTTATTTTACTGCTCCTTGTTCCCATCGGCTTCTATGCAACTTTCCTTGGGTATAGAATTCAGCAATTTCGAATCTCTTTCAAGCCTAAAGTAGTTAACTTAATACTCGACTTCATCGATGACCTTGATTATATACAAGAATTGGACTATGATGCCTTAGGTTTTATTCCCAAAAGCCGTTTCCTGGAAAGTAAAATTTTTATTACTCCTGCTCCTGAATATAGCGGAGAAGAACTTATTACCGGTAAAATTCGCGAATTGCCCTTTGAAATGTGCGAACTAAATATAAGAGAGTTTTCTCCTGTGAGAAGCCGGTTGAATTATGTTTTTAGAGGTATTTTCCTTATCGCCGAATCTAAAAAAACTATTTGGGGAACTACGCTGATCTTACCAAAAGCATTTAAAAAATACCTTTCTAATACGATTCAAAATGCATTGGCCAACAAAGCTGTTCTAGTAGAAAAACTGCATGACAATGAAGAATTTGACGAACATTTCATTACCTATGCTTCTCCCAATGCCCGGATTTCTCACTTGCTTTCTCCGGAATTACAAGACACACTATTAAAATATCGAACCATTCGCCAAAAGGAACTCTATGTTTCCTTTATTGAAGGTAAAATTTATGTAGCCATCACTGAACCCAGAGATATGTTAGAACCTTATATCTTTGCGTCTAACCTTTCTTTCGAACTTATCCGCGAATTTTTTGAAGATATATTGCTCATGATTAATTTCGTGGAAGATTTTGATGCTACTCATTAGCGGGGAACGGGAAACGGGGAACGGGGAACGGGGAACGATTGACGGGAAAGGGGGGGCGCTGACAAGCCTTTAATTATATTAAATTCAGGCTGCTAGATGATTTCATTTGGGCGAAATTAATTTAGGAAGCCTTTAAAGCAGGCCGTTAGGCTTGCCTGATCTTCTCCCGGGGTTAGAAGATATAGAGATCAACTTCCGCGTAGCGGAAGCACACCACAGGCTATTACTCTTGTGTTGTGTGCTAGCGCTCAATGTCATCAAGTTAAGCTTTTTCTTTGCCTGGTGCTTTAGCGCCAGGTACAATATTAGGGTTCATTGGGGCTTTAGCCCAATCTGATGATTATTCCCCCCGGCACTGAAGTGTCGGGCTGTGAAGAGATTAGGTTGACGACATTGATGCTACCGCTACGCGGAAAAAAATAGGTAGAATAACCTTTCCCCGGGAGGACAAGGGGTTACTATTAGGCAGGCCTAACGGCCAGCTTTTTTTCTATAAACGGTTACCAGGTGAAATCATCTAGAACCAAATTCAGGAATGAACATTATGAAAGAAATAATTGCTTCTTTGCCGGATAAGGTTAGAGAAAAAAGGCGCGAAATAAAGCCTTTTTTAAAAAAATTAGCTAAGAAAAAGCCTAAGCAGCTAGATACGATCGTTCACAATTTGCATGAGGAAGCTTTTGAAAAAATTGATTGCCTGGAATGTGCGAATTGTTGTAAAACGACCAGCCCTATTTTTAGAGACAAAGACATTGACCGTATTGCTCAATTCCTGGGGGTAAGGCCTGCTCAGCTCGTAGAGCAATACTTACACCTCGATGAAGATAATGACTATGTACTAAATCAAGCTCCCTGCCCATTCCTTGGCTCAGATAATTACTGTTCAATTTATGAAGCCCGCCCAAAAGCTTGCCGGGAATATCCACATACGGATCGTAAAAACTTTCACCAAATCCTTGATCTGAGCTTGAAAAATATGAGTATCTGCCCGGCTGTTTTTGATATTCTTACTAAGCTGCATGAAAACTGGAGTTAACAAACGCTTTTTGTTCTTAAACCGTTTACCAAATAAAATCATCTATAACTCAATTTTTTGTTGGAATTTTGATGAAATAAAACTATTTTTGTTTAAGGGATTAGGCAATTAATAAGCTACCCAAATTTTGCGAAGTGATTTTTTTCTCAGGCTAGGCGGAAAACGTAGGCATAACTTGTCCCGAATGCCTTCGGGACCCAAAGGTACGGCGAGGCTTTCCAACACAGCCTGAGGAAAAAAGGACAAGTAAAATGGGTAGGGTATTATTTTCCTGATCCCTAAAATGATTTTTAAATGAATCAATTCAATTGGGCAGAAAAAGGCGAGCGTTATTTGAATGGGAGGGGAGCTCAAATAAATACCCCCAATCGCTACCATCAGTTTATTTATGATGAGGAGGTTTATAGTGATGAAGATTCGAAGGTCAACACAAACATTACCGAAGTTTATCCCAAAACCATAGTGAATGAAGTCAAAAGCCCCGACATTCCGTTGCCCTATTCAATGAACCCCTATCAAGGTTGTGAGCATGGATGTGTTTATTGCTATGCCCGGAATACCCACGCTTACTGGGGATATAGTGCCGGGGTAGAGTTTGAACAAAAAATACTTGTAAAACGAAACGCAGCTAAGTTGCTGGAGGAAAAACTGAAAAACTCCAAATGGGAAGCTGCTCCGATCATGCTATCCGGAAATACAGACTGTTACCAACCCATCGAAAGAGAACTTGAAATCACCCGGGGCATTCTGGAGGTTTTTTGGAAATATCGGCACCCGGTAGGAGTAATTACAAAAAACAGCCTAATCCTACGCGATCTGGATCTTCTGGAAAAACTGGCCGCTCATAATTTAGTCCATGTAGCCATTTCTATTACTACTTTAAATGAAGAACTGCGCCGTTTTTTAGAACCACGTACCTCTAGCATTGTCAATCGAATAAACGCTGTAAAAATATTAGCGGAGAGAAATATTCCGGTTACGGTTATGATGGCGCCAATCATCCCCAGCTTAAATGATCACGAGATCCTTCCTCTTGCAAAAAAGGTAAGTGAGGCGGGAGCTAGTGCGATTAATCATTCCCTTGTCAGGTTAAATGGAGACGTCGCCCGAATTTTTGAAGATTGGCTCCACAAAAACCTCCCTGATCGAGCTGAAAAAGTATTGGGAAAAATTCGAGATTGCCACAGTGGGGAATTGGGCAACAGCCGCTTTAAAGAAAGAATGCGCGGAAAAGGCCAATATGCAGAGATGATCGTCAACCAGTTTAAGCTCGCCCGGCAGCTTTATTTTAAAAATAATACCATTCCTTCCTACGATTTATCATTACATTATCAAATTAAGCAACCTCAACTGAAGCTTTTCTAAAAAAATAGGAACCAATCCCTTAATTTTGCGCTTTAAGTATTAATCTGTAATATTAGCAACAATTTGTCAAAGAACTAAACATGAGTCATCCCGAATTTTCGGGATGATTCATGTTTGTGAAAAAAATACATAGTGCTGTTAATCAGTGATTTATTTACTTTTTTCTTCATAAAAAAGTAGCAAAAAATCAAGGCTGTATTCAATTCTTAACGCTTTTTGAAAGGCTGGAAGCCTAAAATGAATAAACTCGCCGGGGCTCAGATGGTATTATTCTTTTAACGGCTGCCAGCCTTTCAAAAAGCTAAATTGAATAAGGCTGGGCCTAAGGTATTGATTTACAGGATCTATTATTAATCATTGTAATAACATGAAGTTCCTTAAAATTAGGGATGACTCATGTTTTTAATCGTTTTTGTTGATAAAATTCTTCAATCAAATCCAATAAAATGCAGACGACGCAATTAAGCGAACAAGAAATCGTACGCCGCGAGGCTTTAGAGAAAATCAGTGCGCTGGGATTTAACCCATTTCCTGCGGAGCTTTTCGATGTAAACTTTCATTCTTCGGATTTTACTTCCAAACAATTGCAGGATAATATGTTGGCACATTTGAGCCGTATTGAAAGCATACTCGAACCTCAAGCACTTGAAATGCTTAATTTCTTGAAGAAAAATCGTTTTAAACCGGATGCATTGAAGACTGAATTTGGCCTTGAAGATACACTTACTATCCATGCAGATGCCGGGCAAGTAAGTGTTTCTCTGGAAGATTACATCAATGGCCTTAGGGACAATGCACTGGAGGATTGGAAAGATAAAACCATTTGCCTTGCCGGCCGCTTCATGGGGCAAAGAGGGCCTTTTGCCAAATTGCAAGACAGCCAGGGTACGATCCAATTATACCTGCGTAAAGGTGAAATCGGAGAAACAGAGGAAGAAAAAGAGCGCTACAACCAATTGATGAAACTTTTGCATATCGGGGATTTTATTGGTGTTAAGGGCTTTGTATTTGCTACTCAAACAGGTGAAGTCACTGTGCATGTGAAAGAGCTTTTCTTCCTGGCTAAATCATTGCGAAACCTGCCAGTTGTTAAGCGCGATAAACAAGGAAATATCTATGACGCCTTTACCGATCCTGAGCAGCGCTACCGTCAGCGTTATGTGGATCTAGCTGTTAATCCACATGTAAAAAACGCATTCTTGAAGCGAAGCAAGATCATCTCCACAATGCGCAACTTCTTCAATCGCCAGGGATGGCTTGAAGTGGAAACTCCTATTCTACAGCCTATTCATGGAGGAGCAGCGGCAAGGCCTTTTAAAACGCATCATAATACTTTAGATATACCGCTTTATCTGAGAATTGCCAATGAACTTTATTTGAAAAAACTCATCGTAGGAGGTTTTGATGGTGTTTATGAGATAGGGAAAATGTTCCGAAATGAAGGAATGGATCGCACCCATAACCCTGAGTTTACCGCCATGGAAATCTATGTAGCCTACAAAGACTACAACTGGATGATGAACATGGTAGAGCAATTACTCGAGGAAATTACCCGTTCTGTAAATGATGGAGACTCAAAAGTTACTTTCGGTGATAACGTTATTGATTTCGCAGGGCCATATGAGCGTCTGAGTATGTACGATTCCATTGAAAAATATACAGGAATTAACATCTCCGAAATGAACGAGGAGGAACTTCGCGAGGTTTGTAAAAAACTAGATATCGAAATCGATGAGTCAATGGGACGTGGAAAACTAATCGATGAAATTTTCGGTGAAAAAGTAGAAGGGCATTTGATTCAGCCAACTTTCATTACTGATTATCCCATCGAGATGACACCGCTCGCAAAAAAACATCGTACTAAACCGGGTTTGGTAGAGCGTTTCGAACTCATGGTCAACGGAAAAGAAATCGCCAATGCCTACTCTGAGCTTAATGACCCTATTGATCAGAGGGAACGCTTTGAAGAACAACTTCGTCTTGCCGAGCGTGGTGATGATGAAGCTATGGCATTAGATGAAGATTTCTTAAGATCCCTGGAATATGGTATGCCTCCGACATCTGGCCTTGGCATCGGAATTGATCGCCTTACTATGATCCTTACAAATAATGCTTCTATTCAGGAAGTGTTGTTTTTTCCACAAATGAGGCCGGAGAAAAAAGTGGAAGAGGAACCTCAAAACGATTAGTCATCTTAAAACAAAACAATATGAAATTCCAATTCTTAGCAGCCATTTTGGCTCTCGCTCTATCTTTTGTTGCCTGCACTAAAAGCGAAGGCGATAAAAATAACCAAACAGAGGAACCCGAAAACACTGAATCGGTAAGTCAGAAAGGAGAAACTCAGAGAGACAATGAAGAGGATAAAAGCAATGACGTTAATGACTTGAAAGATGCTGCAAAGCAACTGCAAGAGGCACTTAATAATACGGGCAACAGCGACGCAAAGGAGCCCGTCAATTTTCGTCAACTAAAGGCTCTTTTTCCGAAAAAAGTGGCCGACTTAAAACTGGATGATTCTTCTGGAGAAACAGCAGGCTTCGCCGGGTTTAAAATCTCAAACGCCAATGCGGAGTATAGTGATGGAGATAAAAAACGCATTGATGTTTCTATTACGGATGCCGCTGGTATCCCATCTGCTATGGCGGGCCTGGCCAGTTGGACGAATATCGAACTCGACCGCGATTCAGATGATGGCTTCGAACGTACTACAACCTACAAAGGATTCAAAGCTTTTGAAAAATACGATAATAAGAATAAGGAGGGAAGTATTGCTTTGATCGTAGCGGACAGATTTGTTGTGAATGTAGAGGGGGATGGCGTTAGTATGGACGATATTTACAAAACGGTTGATGCTATGCCGCTGAATCAATTAGTCGCAAAATAATTACCTATCTATCAAACATGAGTCATCCCGAAAATTCGGGATGACTCATGTTTAAGGGAGAAGTAATTATTTCAATCACACTGCCACTTCCTCATACAAAGGATAAACACTCATCTTTTCATTTACTTTCGCCTTGATGTCCCTTTGCAAGTCTTCGTTTTCGATATCATTGATAATGCCATCTATCCATTCGACGATCTGTACGCAATCCTCTTCCTTCAGGCCTCTGGTTGTTATAGCAGCTGTTCCAATACGAATTCCGGAAGTTACGAAAGGCGTTTCGGTATCGAAAGGGACCATGTTTTTGTTCAGTGTAATATCTGCCATACCGAGGGCCTTTTCTGCTTGTTTGCCGGTTACCCCTTTTGAGCGTAAGTCGATAAGCATTAAGTGGTTGTCTGTTCCTCCGGATATGATTTTATATTCCTTTTTCACCAAAGCATCGGCCATAGCCTGAGCATTTTTGACTACTTGCTTCACATAAGTCTTGAACTCCGGCTGGAGCGCTTCGTGGAAGGCTACTGCTTTACCGGCAATTACATGCTCCAAAGGTCCCCCCTGCATTCCTGGAAAGACCCCGGAATTGAGGATTGCCGACATTTTTATTGGGTTCCCCTTTCTGGTTTTTAGTCCCCAGGGATTTTCAAAGTTCTGCCCCATCATGATAATCCCCCCGCGTGGACCTCTTAAAGTCTTATGAGTTGTAGAAGTAATGATATGGCAAAACGGAACCGGGTCATTTAATTCTCCGGCAGCAATTAAGCCGGAAGGGTGGGCAATATCAGCAAGTAGCAAGGCCCCAACTTCATCGGCAATCTGGCGGAATCGCTGATAATCCCAGTCTCTGGAATAGGCAGAGGCACCACAAATAATCAATTTGGGTTGTGCTCTGCGGGCAATGATCTCCACCTTGTCCATGTCAATCAATCCTGTATCTTCTTCTACTCCGTAAAAAACAGGGCGATATACCTTTCCGGAAAAGTTTACAGGAGACCCATGCGTGAGGTGCCCGCCATGAGAGAGGTCAAATCCCATGATCGTGTCTCCTGGTTCTAAAATGGCGAGAAAAACAGCCGCATTAGCCTGAGCTCCTGAATGGGGTTGAACATTCGCATAGGATGCGCCAAAAAGCTCTTTAAGGCGATCAATTGCAAGTTGTTCTACTTTGTCAATCACCTCGCATCCTCCGTAATAGCGTTTTCCGGGATATCCCTCTGCATATTTATTGGTTAGGCAACTTCCCACAGCTTCCATAACCGCCGGGCTAGCAAAATTTTCGGAAGCAATAAGTTCTGCACCTCTACGCTGCCGTTCTAATTCTTCTTGTATATAGCCAAATGCCAAAGTATCTCTAGTCATATTATCTATGGATTTTCAGTTAAATAATATTTTTAAATCGTTATAGTCTTCACATGATGCCATTATTATTGGCTGGAGCTTACCTTTGAGTTTTTATGCCAGCTTAAAGATAAGCTTCTGATCAGTAAAAATGGCATAATGGAGATTAGTTTACCTATTCTTTACTATTGACTTTAGTCGATCAAATAATCGGTCTGCCAGGCTTCTCTTTGCCGTTTGTACTTTCGCCATCCCTTCCATATCAACTCTAAAGGAGGGCCTTTTCCCGTAAGAAGTACTTAGCCCGTCGGGAAGTAAGATATCAATTTCCCGATAATCCCCTGCAGAAACCAACGCAATTTTATTTACGATTCCTTTTATTATTCCAAACTCCTTACTCGGCAGATCGCTTAGATGAATATTTGCTACTTGCCCCTCTTTTAGTTTCCCTGAATTACGGGCAAACAAACGACCTTTTGCTATTATATTTGAATCCTTCTTCAAAGGCAATAAGCTCATCAATTGCTCGCCTTCATGAAAGTAATCGCCCTCCCGGATATCCTTTAAATAGGCGATCTGCCCCGGCCTGGGAGCTAAAACCAGGTGCTTTAGTTGCCATTCCTGGATTTCTCCGGTTAACTGAAGTGCTTTCTCTTTTATTTGTAAAAAGTACTTTTGACCTTGATCGGTCAGGGACTCCTTGAGGTCCAGTACTTCAATGGTTATTTCTTCTATTCTAACATTATTATTCAGGATATCTATATTGATTGCTTCTTGCTGGCGCCTGTATTGCAGGAAATTGATCTCGGCTCGTTCTTTTTCCAGCATGGTAATGGCTGCTTCATTCCCCAATGCTTGCATTCGGGTAAGTTCTTTGAGGGCAAGGTCAGCAATCAGGCTCATTACTTTTTCCTGCTCCCTGAGCGTTTTGTTCAATGATTCAATATGCCCTATCTGTCGCTCCAGAGATTGGATTTTCTGGAAGGAAGTGTTGCGTTCTTTAAAAAAATTATACTGCTGTATGGCCTGGTTGAGGGCGCTGTAGGATACTTCCAGGCGTCCAAGTTTTTTGAAAAGGGGAAATTCTATGTATTTGCCAATGCCCAAATCGGCATCTAATAATTTATTAAGGACTATTTGAAGGGAGTCTACCTGAGCTAGATCTACTTCACTCCCCATAAAAGCAATACGTTGATTTTTTTCTACAAAGTCTTTATTCTCAACCCAGAGAACCGATATCTTTCCTGAAGTATTGGCTCTTAAATCAGTTTCTCCTGCTTTGTAAGTTAACCGTATAGGCACCACCACCACATCTGAATAGCGGATAAGAAATGTACTCCCAACAGCAGCTAATAGCAACAGAAGGATTAAGCCCAGCCCCAGCCCGGTGAACTTAAATCTCGTAGGAGGTAGTTGTTGTTCTACCTGGCTTTGTATTTCTTTAATGCGATTTAATTCCATCCATTTGCTTATTTTGGTTCTTAATATTGTTCAGGTGCTTATTAAAAATAAATATTTATGGATTCATTTAGAACCGAATTGCCAATAATCAAGTCAAGTATTGAAATAAATCATCAGAAAAGTATTTTTTCTAGTGGTTCATGTTTCGCAGAGCATATTGGCGAAAGGCTAAAAATCAATAAGTTTTCTACCTTGATTAATCCTTTTGGAATCGTTTACAACCCTTACTCCTTATTTGAAGGAATAGACAGGCTCTTGAATAACAAAATATTTGAATCCAATGAAGTTTTACAATACGAAGATAAATGGCTTAGTTTCATGCATCACGGGCGTTTCTCCGGACATGACAGAGACGTAACTATACAACAAATAAATGACTCCTTTGACAAAGGCCAAAAACATCTTCATACCGCAGATATCATAATCATTACTTTAGGTAGTGCATTTGTATACGAATATATAGAAACCAGGCAAATTGTTGCCAATTGCCATAAAATTCCGGCAAAGGCCTTTAAGAAGCGCCTTCTTTTGGTTGAGGAAATAGTTGGCAAGGCCGATGAAGTATTTATGGATTTGTTTAATACAAAACCAAATGCGGAGATAATCATTAGCGTTAGTCCGGTTCGGCATATCCGGGATGGAATAATTGAAAATCAACGCAGTAAGGCAACACTCATCCTTGCTGCACATGAAATATGTGAAAAGTGGAAACAAGTACACTATTTTCCTGCTTACGAATTATTGTTGGACGACCTCCGGGATTACCGGTTCTACGCAGATGATATGGTTCATCCTTCTGCTAAGGCTGTTGACTATATTTGGGAATATTTCGTAAAAGCTTACTTTGGTGAAGAACCAAGAGAAGTGCTTGAGATACTGGATAAAATCCGCAGAGCTGCTGCGCATAGACCTTTTGCACCTAAGAGCAATAAGCATCAAAACTTTCTGACAAAACAGCTAGAACTAATAGATAGGGTGGTAAAAGAAAGGCCTTATCTTAACCTAGAAAGGGAAAAAGAAATGTTTCAGAATCAAATGGGAAGTATTTGATTGATAGAAGGAGCTATCTGGAAAGCACTACTTTTCGGATAACTCCTCCTATCAATGAGAAGTAAACTTGAAGTTTTACTCAGCTACCACTTCGAAGGCTACCTCCGGCTTAACTTCGGGATGAAGGTTAAGAACTGCAGTATAAGTGCCCAGATCTTTAATTTCTTCGGGCAGCTCAATTTTACGCCTTTCGATATCAATATTAAGCTGTTCTGCCAAGGCTGCGGCTACTTGTACATTGGTGACGCTACCAAAGATTTTTCCACTTTGGCCGGCTTTCATACCGATTTTAAGCGTTTTACCTTCGAGCTGTGTAGCGATCGTTTTAAACTCTTCTAATACTTTTTCAAGTTCCTGCTGCTCTTTTTGCTTGATTGCATCTAACTTTTTTCTATTCGTTTCATTAGCAATAATAGCAATGCCTTGAGGAATGAGGTAGTTGCGGCCATAACCATTTTTAACGGTTACAATTTCGTGTTTGGCCCCAACTTTATCGAGATCTTTTAATAAAATAATATCCATTGTGAAATAGTTGATCGTTAGAAAAAGGGGCGGTTATTTCAATAAATCAGTTACGTAAGGCAACATAGCCAAGTGGCGTGCTCTTTTGATAGCTGTTGATATTTTACGCTGATATTTCAGAGAGTTTCCAGTGATTCGACGTGGAAGGATTTTACCCTGCTCATTAACAAATTGCACGAGGAAGTCTGGGTTTTTATAATCGATGTACTTGATGCCGTATTTACGGAAACGGCAGTATTTTTTGCGGTTTTGACCGATTTTTGGATTGCTTAAGAATTTTATATCGTCTCTAGAAGCCATGATTTTTCTTTTTAAAGGTTAAGACTATTCTTTGCTGTCATTCTGATCAGAAGAATCATTTGGCTGATCCTTAGGAGATTCTTCTTGAGCATTAGAATTAGCTGGAGGTTGGTTTCTGTTCCTGTCCTGGGGTTTATTCCTATCCTGGTTTCTATTGTTATCCTGGCGGTTTCTCGAATTATCCCGTCTGTCGCGATTTCCTCTTCGATCGTCTTTGTTTTCTACTTCAGCATTTGCTTCTTCCTGTTTTTTCTTCTTACCCACACCGGCACGTTTGTCCGCGTTATATTTAACGCCATATTTATCCAACTTTACAGAGAGGAAGCGAACGATGCGTTCATCCCGACGGAGAGCCAGTTCAAGTTTGGAAATAATTTCTCCGGTAGGCACTTCGAATTCGATGCAATAATAGATACCAGAGTTTCTTTGTTTGATAGGATAAGCCAGTTGGCGTAATCCCATCTCATCTACATGTACTATGTTACAGCCTTCTTGTTGTAACATATCTACGTAGGTTTGAGCTGCCGCTTTGATTTCATCGCCCGACAGCACTGGATCGACGATGAACGTAATTTCGTAATTGCGCATTGAAGCAATTTTAAATAATAGTTAACAATAAAATAAAACGGGTGCAAAAGTAGTGAAAATAAAATGTTTTTCCAAAAATTATCCTCGTCTTTAGGCTGGTTTTCATTGAAAAGGCGCTCCTTTTTGAATTTTATTCAAAAAGGAGTGCCTTTTCAATGAAAACCAGCCTAACAAGGGCCTATTCTTTTTCCTCTCTTCTTTCGCGTTCAGGATAAAAAGGCATGTTTCCCATGCGGGAGTTTTCAATGGCTTTAAGCGCAATTTCTTTGACTTGGCTGCCGGAATGGTCGGCTTTTGCCGTCAAGTCATTGATCAACTGATTTTGTTCGCTAACCTTCTGAACCATTGATTTTTGCTTCTCAATTTCTTTTTGAAGCTTAGTGTTCTGTAGTTTTTCTTGTTGAAACCCCTTGACCAGGTCCTGATAAGCTTTTATTATTTCAGCTTTTGTATTCGAAGAGCTTATTTTTTTCGGGCTTTCCATTTTATTGATTTAAAAAGTTGACAATTAGATTATTACCACAAAAGCCACTAAGAATTTATAATTCTTAGTGGCTTTTGTGGTTGCCTTAACTTGAAATGGTACAGGCAATAATATCTTTTTAGCTACTAATTCCGAGTTTCGATGAATAATTAATTATTAATAGCTCCAAAGGTCATGTTCCCAGTTAAAGATGTCTTGTCTGATCTTGTCAGCATCCAGTAATAGGTCCAAGCCAGAGAGGTAATCCTCCAGACGGCGACCCTTCACGTCATTTTCTTTGTAGATATAGCTGGAGAAGAACCGCATTTCAAACAAATCTTCCCAGGTATAAGGGCTTGCATCATTACCTTCATTGTAAACATTGTGGCGAGCCAGTTTCTCGCGGCACTCTGGGTAGTAAATCCAGAACAAAGCTTGCTCATACTTGAATTCACCAGTTGTTTTATCAACAATGTCTCTGTAAGGAGCAATCCCTAAGATGCGAACTTGCAGGGTAGAAGTTTCTTCATCAAAGAACCAACGTTCCTTTACACGGTATCTTTTCACGTCCTCGGCATCCATGTCGTTTCTTACAACCTCGATTTTTTCCTCGTACGTTTCAGGATCAAAGGTTACGATCGTATCCGTACTCGCTAATTTAGCTGCTACCTCACTAGGTCTTAGTGGTTGCTTGAAAGAATCATCGACAAAGGCGCGAATGGATCCATCTTCCACACCTGAAAGGATAACAGTGAACAGAGGTTCTTCTGGATATCCGAAAGGCAGGTTCATTTTTTCTCTGGTGTCAATAATACGCCAGATTTTCTTTTCCCAGAAAATATCCGCTTCGCGGATAGGTTGATAGGGAAGTACTCGGCTATCGTTCGTTAAATTTCTTTCAACGATATCATCAAGAGGCGGTACCGTATCGAAAGGGATAGCTTCGCTGGATTCAGTTTTTCCCGAAGGAGTAGGGTTCTGCGCAAATACTGCGACAGAAGACATTAAAAAAGCCGCTATTAGAAACAGGCTTAATTTTTTGAAATCAATCATCATGACTATTAAATAGTTTAGGGTTTCAAACGGTCAACAATATCCTATGTGCGTAATAACGGAATAACATTCCAAATATTCTGCAAAATAGGCAAATAGAGTTTTAAAAACTAAAAAATGACGCTTAGCTTTTATTTTTTAACATCTTATCTCTTTTATCAAACATGAGTCATCCCGAATTTTCGGGATGACTCATGTTTGATAACCTGTTTTTCTTTTTATCAATCAAGAGAAAACAATATAAGCAGATTAACAGAACTACAATTACTGATATTATTTAATCTTGAATACCATAGAGTTAATTCTACGCGTTGCAACATCACCAGGGCATTGAGCTCTTACCTCATCAATAAAGTATGTGTCACCTGGTACAGCCATTTGAACCAAACGTTTCGCTTCTCCATTGAAAGCAGGGCCATTATTAGTGGCTGATTGAGGATCACTTCTTCTAGCTACACGAGTCATTTCAAAGCGGCTGATTTTACATTTTGCATCAAAGTCGAAGCTCTCAAGCAGTGCGAAAATACCTCTTTGAGCCTTGAACTCACCATTCCCCATTAAACCACCATCCACTTTCTTAGTAGGGTTCAAGCTGGAAACCGGATCCGGAATACGCTTAACACGGAACTGCTTTTGGTCTTTTAATGGGCCGGCAGAAACACGTATTCTACAATCTTGAGTTGGCTTGGTTACTTTTACATTGTAAGAACCACTACCTTGTTTAGTGATAGTACCTCCACCGCCGTCAATTGATACCTTCAGGTCGTTAGAAGAAACACCCGCTGCAGAGACAGCCACAGGGTTATCTACACCAATATAGAATACATTCATTTTTTCAGCAGAAACCGTTACAGAGCGCTCACCTACTTCGTAAGTAAATTCTGCATCCCCTTCGGTTTCTTTACCCGTAAGTGGGTTGCGAACACGTGCTTTCAGAGAAAGTTTTTTAGCCCCTACAGAAGAGGTGCTTGCTTTATATTCAGCCTTACCTTCTTCATTAACGGTTAATTTGTTACCGTTAACATAGATACCAATATCCTCAGGGTTAATCTGAGTACTATAAGTACCTACAGAAATTTCAGCTTCAAAAGGTTCGCCTTTGATTACGTAAGCTTTTTTAGCCGATACTACCGGGAAGAAAGCATCGAATTCGATTTGACGACCACCAGCAAGCTCGGCCATATTGTTTACTAAAGCAGCTTCAGAACTTTTGGCATCTGACTGCATTTGGCTCATTAGTGGTAGTACTGCCGCCAATGGCATCTGACGGAATTTAAAGTCAGCCCAGCTTTTTTTATCTTTAGTATTTCTCCAGGTTTCGTCATCAATCGAAAGAGTCATGTTTTTCTCCATGCTTTCGATTCTTTGACGGATTTGATCTTCAGTTAAGTCGAAAGCTCTTTTAGGATTATCTTCACTTTCAGCTAAAGCCTTATTGAACAGATCCGTGTAACGCTTGATCATGTTATCCTTTGCTTCAATAAGTCTGGCCTTTAGTTCTTCTCCTTTGCCTTCATCTACCAACATTCTTGTGGTGATGTCCTTATTTTTCTTGCCTTTAGGAACTTTTTTACCATAGCTAATTGCATAATCCTTTTCATTCACTTCACCATCAGGTGTTCCGGCGGCGTCAATAAGTTCATCGCGTAGTTCATCGATATATTCATTAAAATCTTTGACATAGCTTCTCACATCCTCAACAGCCCCTTCAATGGGTTTAAATTTTGCTTTGGATTCATCTTCGAGCAGTTTTTTCAGCCCCTTTACGGTTTGATCCAGCTGTGAATCTACAGTTTTGATACTCTCTTTATTACCTTTATCCAGGGTAAAGAAAGCGTTCATCACCTCTGCAGAAACGTTAAGTGCGAGCAGCGCCGTGAGTACCAGATACATCAGGTTGATCATGAGCTGCCGCGGTTCCTTTGGAATTGACATATTATTTTAATATTTATTTTGTTCGAAATTTAGATTCTTTGCAGTAACTGTTTATTGGAAACCTCCAATAAACAATTATTGAAGATTTGATGAATTACTTACCGATGTTAGCCATCGCGTTCAACATGTTTCCGTAGACGGAATTCAGAGAACTTAGATTGTTGTTTAATGCAGACAACTGATCCTTGTAAGCTTTTGTATCTTCCAAAGAATCGTTCAAATCAGCCATGGCTTCATTCATGCGTGTGTAGAAATTACTCATTGTACGAAGCTGCTCGCTTGTTCCTGAGAAATCTACTTCTTGCAATGCTTTAAGAGAACCCAAGCTCTTTGACATAGACTGAAGCTCAGACAACATTCCGCTCAACTGTTGGTCTACTACTTCGCCATTAAGAGGTGTCGCTTTAGGGCCGAAGTCATTATCTGTTGCAGGGCCTTCAGTAAGAGGAGAGATTTTTGATGAATACTTATCCAGGCCTGGATATAATTTTTCCCAATAGTAATCTTTTTCAGGGCCTA
This sequence comes from uncultured Saprospiraceae bacterium, assembly GCA_964537285.1. GTDB lineage: Bacteria > Bacteroidota > Bacteroidia > Chitinophagales > Saprospiraceae > CAZHZT01. The sequence continues at coordinate 17,059 of CAZHZT010000008.1, forward strand.
TAAGACCTAAGAAAAGGAATATACCTGCTTCAACACTCAATCCGATGATTAACATCTCACTCGCACCTTCCCAGCTTTCCAGCTTAAACAGGGCACCCATCAATACTACAGAAGCACCAACACCAATAAACAGGTTTTTAATGTATTTGAACGTTTTTGACTTAAGAAAACTCATTTTAAAAAGTAATTTTTGTAGTTAAGTAATTTTTATTGTAGAGTCAACTATAAAGGCCAGCCTTTTAATGTAGGGCCTTTTTCGTGGAATACGGTTACATAACGGCAAGGAGCTGAAAAGTAACACGCATTTAATTTTTTTATTTGAAATTTGCATGAGAATATAGCCTTAGATATGCTTACGCGCAATTTTTATTTGAGGTGAGGCTGGAAGACGAAATTTTTATGAATCTTTTCATGAAAAAGAACTGAAATAGCAAATAAATTTTTTTTACCTTGGTAAGTAGTTCGCGGAAATAGACTATATAAATAATCTTTGCCCTCTGTAGAAGCATTTTTTGCTTGGAGATCGACACTTTTTTGGGATTTTTCGAAGAAAAATCCCAAAAAAGTGTCGATCTCCAACTCAAAAACCTTCCTGCCAAGGGCATCGATAGTTTATTCAGTTTAATTCCGCGAACTACTTAAATTGCGGAAAGCAAAAGATTATATTACTTAGATGCCTTTGTGGCTGAAAACACTAAAATATATAAGCTGCGATTCATTTAATCGGGCGAAATACTTTTTTTGTATTTCGCCCGATTTTATTTTATCCTCAAAATTCAGACAATTTAGTTTCCTGATTCAGGAAATTGAATAGGTAGGAACTATTAACTTTATCTCTTAGCTCTAGAAATCATTAATAGAGCGGCCTAAGAAAGTTAGCACACTACGGAATCCTATGTAAGATTTTGTTGTATCCTGAAATTCCCAATGTCTGGTACCTGTTTGTAGGAAATGATGAATATCTTTCCATGATCCACCACGAATAACTTTTCTGTACTGAGCCAATTTATCACCAGGTTGTACATCGTAGCGTAAATCCGGGTTCAGATCGTGGATAAATGCGTAAGAGTTTTCATCAAAGGCAGTTGATGTCCATTCAGCAACATTCCCCGACATGTTGTAGAGACCATAGTCGTTCGGGAAATAAGCATCCGCTTTCACCGTATATTGGCCACCGTCTTCAGGGTAGTTACCACGGCCAGGTTTAAAGTTGGCCAACAAACATCCCTTAGAATTACGGATGTAGTAAGCCCCCCATGGATAAGGAGCGTTTTCATGACCACCTCTTGCAGCGTATTCCCATTCATGCTCAGTAGGCAAGCGGAAATCTTCAGTGTTCAATTCTGCATCCTGATATTTATTCCATAGCATTGTACGCCAGAAGCAGAAAGCATTGGCGTCTTTCCAATCCACACCTACTACAGGATAATCATCGAAAGCAGGATGCCAGAAGTAATTTCTGGTCATAGGCTCATTGTAGGAGTAAGCAAAGTCGCGAACCCAGCAAAGTGTATCAGGGTAGATATGCGTCTCTTCTGTACGTATGAAAGAAGTTCTATTTTTTCCTGTTTTGTTATGCGCAGCAGCTTGCCAATCATACCAAGAGTACTTGTACATGTACTGTCTGGTGTCTAATTCGCGTTTCCCGGCAAAACGCTCGTCACCTTGGTAATACATGTCTTCCAGGTCTTCAGATTCCCAGTCGATTTCGGCATCCCAGTCGATGCGGTCAACGTCTTCCCCTTCGATATAGTGATCGAGGAGAGCGTGAGCGATGGAATCACGTACCCAATAAACGAATTGACGATATTCATTATTGGTGATTTCTGTGTCGTCCATGTAGAAACCGGATATAGAAACCGTTTTTGGACGTTGGATTAGTGTACGGCTTACGTCCTGATCACTAGGACCAATGTGCAAAGTACCAGACGGTACATAAACCATACCATAAGGGTTAATACCCTTCCAGATTGGGCGCTTAAGCACCCCAATCAACTGGCCGCTTTGGCCGGTGCCGCAAGCAGTTGATAGAATTGCAATTACAGCAAGAACCAGAGAAAGTTTTCCTAATTTTTTCATTTTAACACCCGAGTTTTCCTTCGATTTAAAAATGCTCTTCTAAAGGTGGCTGTAAATATAGCCTATTAGAAGTTTTATCAAAAATAAAATGTGTTAATTAACACGAATCGCCTAATTTGTGACAAAATTGCCCTTCAGAAACGTGCGAATAGGATGGTAAAGTATGAAGAAAGCATAATTTAATTGATATTTTTAACAAATTCATAAGAATACTTTAACCGTCAGCCTATTTGAATTATTCTGTGGATGCTGGGAGGTATTTCATTTTGTCGCTGTTCTTGAGAATGTGTTTTCTTTAGAGAGAGGCACGCGGCAGCGTGCCTCTCTCTAAAAATAACCTCTTCTCTTGCCGGCAGCGACAAAATGAAATGCACCCATCAAGCATCTGCAGAATAAGCTTATTGCCTACAAAAATGTTATCTGTCTTTAAATTTGCTTTCTCAGAGAGGGATTAACAAAAGAACTATCTATCAGCAGCTACAGAACAAGTCTATTGTACCGGAGCATACTGATTGATTAAAATCCTTTGAAGCGATGCAAAGTTATAAAAATCTTGGATTATAAATAATTTTTGGCAATTTACCTTTACCAATTGGCTTATTCAGGTTAAAATTTAACATTATTTCATGAGATCCATCATTGGCATTTCTCAGACCATTTAGCGATAAGTCATACCCGTACCCCAGTGTGAAATTCTGATTTAACCTCATTCCTGCGAGAATCACCACTGCATCTAGTGTATTGGAATCATTCCCTCTTACCGATGCTCCTCCAAAAAAAGTATCCAGGTACGAAAATCTTGCAGTAGCCTCAAGTTGGAGTTGAACCCCATCCGTTCTCATTAGAGCAGAAGGGTAAAGTTCCAGGACATCGCTCAATGGAAGATTTAGCATAGTATTCACAGTGTAATTTCTTTTATAACGGAAATCTGACGGGCTACTGAACCCATAATCAATTGAGGGCTCTAACAGGTTTTGTATTGCTGCGCCGATCTCAAAGGCAGGCGTTTTGAAATACAAACCCGCGCTGAAGTTGGGTGTCATGCCACTTACACCTCCCAGGGGAAGGTTGTCATCGTTGTGTGTAAAGACACCTCCTTCTTGATAGTCCCCATCAGGTGCCCGCAAGATGCTCCCGTCAAGGCGCCTTTGAATAAAGCCTGCTGAAAACCCTAATGCCAATACACTTTCTTCGCCAACAGAAACTCTCTGGCTGTAGGAGGCTGAAAAACTCATTTGTTCGTTAGCTCCTATGGATTCGTTCTCAAAATTCAAGCCAATTCCCCCTCCGGTGTAATAAAGTGGCATGTGGGCATTTAGTGCCTGGGTTTCCGGGGCTCCTTCAAAGTTAACCCACTGAAGGCGATAGATCCCCGTCATGCTCAATGATTCATCCATACCAGCGTAAGCCGGATTGTATTGATAGGGGTTAAGCATATAAAAATTATATAACGATAGTTGTTGTGCTTCACTATTGGATATTATTCCAATTATGAATAGCAGGTATAAATAAGTTTTTCTTTTCATAGCAAATATCTTTGGATGATTTAGGACCGTTTAGAATGTTTAGTTCTTTGACAAATTGTGTAGAATGTTTAAGAACAATTATTTTCCTGAACATTCTAAACTTCTCTAAACCTATTAAGCTTTATAAAAAACAATAATTTACCTCATTAATTGTTTAAACTCTTCAATATTTCCGACGGGACGCTGACAACTATAGTTTTGACAAAGATAAATCGCCGGCTTACCTGATGGTAAAGCTGTTTTTGCTTTTAACAATGGATACTCCTCGTTCTCGTTCTCCGATGCCATTTGCACTGCATTAGGGAGGTATAGTTGGGAATAGATTTGATCAATAATACTGCTTGCATCCGGACCCACTACAGCTACTTCTCTGAAAGGAAATACTTCCGCCTGGATTTCTATTGCCCAGTAGGAGAACGAATTTGTGTAGCGTTCTACACTTTCTTTCATAGCGATTAGCATATTAAGCGAACGATCCATGAAATCTGCTTTGTCAAATAATATACCCAGGCGCTTCAGATTGGCAGCCATCACGGCATTTCCTGACGGGATAGAAGAATCATACACTTCTTTTTTACGAACAATAAGGTCCGTCTGGTCGAATGCCGTGTAATAGAACAGGTTCCCTTCCGGGTCTTTAAATAATTCCAGGGTTTTTTCCGTTAGCGCCAGGGCTTTATCTAGGTATTGAGTATCTGAGCTGATTTCGTAACCTTCGATCAAAGCATTTATGAAGAAGGCATAATCTTCCAGAAAAGCGCCGGGCTTTCCTTTTCCATCTTTATAGGCATGGATCAGTTTTCCGTTGTCATCTCTCATATTGTTCCATAGGAATTCCAGACTATTCAGGGCAGCTTCTTTGTACGTTGGGTTGTTTATTGCTTTGTAAGCCTGGGCATAAGCAATTATTTGCAATGCATTCCAACTGAGCAGGATTTTATCATCAAGGCCGGGACGGATTCTTTGATCACGAAGCTGAAGTAATTGTTCTTTAACTTCGCTTATAAAAGTTTGAAGGGTTTCTAATTCAATACCCAGTTCTGCAGCAACCTCTTCAGCAGAGCGGGATTGAAATAGGATGTTTTGCCCCTCCCAGTTTCCTTCTTCGGTAATATTGTAAAGCTTGCAAAACCATTCTGCTTTTTCTCCAAGAGCTTCTTGAATTTCATTCTTGCTCCAGACGTAGAACTTGCCTTCTACTTCTTCTGAGTCAGCGTCTAAAGCAGAATAGAAACCACCTTTAGAATCGGTCATTTCCCTGTTGATGTAGGTCAACGTTTCTTCAATCGTAGTTTTTAGCCAGGGTTCGGAAGTGACGATGTAGGCTTTGGCCATGAGGGCCACCAGAAGGGCATTATCGTAGAGCATCTTTTCAAAATGGGGAATAAGCCAGGCCTTATCAGTGGTATATCTGGCAAAGCCACCTCCCAAGTGATCATAAATACCTCCGTTGATCATTTTTTGCAATGAAAAGAGAAGGTGGTCGAGGGCTGGTTGGTGGTTTGTATAGTGGGCATGGTTGAGCAAAAAAGTAAGGGCCATAGTTCCGGGAAACTTAGGAGCTCCTCCAAAACCACCGTATTCTTTGTCAAAATCAGCTTCTAATTTTGTATAAAGTTTTTCAATATAATCCTTGCCAAAAGGTTGTTGACCATCATTTAAAGCTAATTGGTCGTTTATGAAGCGGTCATCTCCGTTTTCTATTACTTCTACCAGTCGATTGGCCTGCGTTTCTACTACATCTCGTTTTTCAGTAAATGTATTTTTTAGATGCATAAGAAGCTGGAGCCACGATGGCCTGTTGTGAGCGGGCATCGGTGGGAAATAAGTTCCTCCGTAAAACGGGCGGCCATCAGGAGTAAGAAAGCAATTTAATGGCCAGCCTCCTGCTCCTGTGATTACCTGTACTGCATACATATATATATTATCGATGTCTGGTCGTTCTTCCCGGTCAATTTTGATATTAACAAAATGTTCGTTCATAAAGTCCGCTACTTCCTTATCTTCAAAAGATTCTCTTTCCATCACATGGCACCAATGGCAGGTAGAGTACCCTATGCTAACCAAAATTGGTTTGTCTTCTTTTTGAGCTTTAGTTAAAGCTTCTTCGCCCCAAGGGTACCAATCAACGGGGTTATGGGCGTGTTGAAGAAGGTATGGACTACTTTCGTATTGTAAACAATTCATAAATACGGTTTTGCTTATATTAGGAAAAGGTGAAGGATGAAAGGTTGATTGTCTTCTTATTAACTTAAATATCTATCATTCTGTTTACTAAAAGAATCTTAAATTGTAATCCGGAGGCCATCATGCGCAAGCATAACATTTTCGGGAAGAGAATCATTGATAGCCGCAGTTAGTCCCATAGCATGGCTTACATGAGTAAAATAGGCTTTTTCAGGTGCGATGATCTCTACAATCTCGAGCGCTTCCTTCAGGTTTAGGTGGGAGTAATGAGGATCGTGGCGCAATGCATTTAGAACGAGCACTTTAGTGCCTTTGACCTTTTCCAATTCTTGATCGGCAATGGATTTGGCATCTGTAATATAGGTGAAATCACCGATGCGAAATCCTAAAACCGGCATTTTACCGTGAATGACTTCTATTGGGATAATTTTTACTACATCAACATCAAAGGCATTGTTCTTTGATATAGTGTGCAGGTGGAAGCCCGGGGCACCGGGGTAGGGATTCGGATCAAAGGCATACGCAAAGCGGGTCTTCAGACTTTTCTGTACTCCGGAAGTCGCAAATATGGGCATCTTGGTGCGGGTTATAAAATTAAAGGGACGGACATCGTCGAGGCCTATAATATGGTCATTATGCTCATGGGTGATCAGAATGGCATCCAGTTTAGAGATTTGTTCGCGCAACATTTGCTGGCGAAAATCAGGCCCTGCATCTACCACAATATTAGAGCCTTGCACTTCCATGAATATTGATGTACGCAAACGTTTATCGCGGGGATCTTCAGAGCGGCAGACTTCGCACTTACATCCAATTACAGGGACTCCCTGTGAAGTTCCCGTGCCTAGAAAAATAATTTTCAAAATATGTGATTTATTTCAAAGAGTTTTTCCTTAAGTAGTTCACGGAATTAAACTGAATAAACTATCGATGCCCTTGGCAGGAAGGTTTTTGAGTTGGAGATCGACACTTTTTTGGGATTTTTCGAAGAAAAATCCCAAAAAAGTGTCGATCTCCAAGCAAAAAATGCTTCTACAGAGGACAAAGATTATTTATATATTCTATTTCCGTGAACTCCTTAAACATGAGTCATTCCGAATTTTCGGAATGACTCATGTTTAAGAAGCCCCCTTTGGGTTAGATTATCCGTTTTTTTCAATAATTAGCTGATAAAACTTTAGTTCTTTGGGAGGCAATGATTCCGTATCAATTTGAATGATACTGAGAATATCGAGCAAACAGTTGATCCGTGCTTCCGTATCAAAAAATTTATTGATTACGGCAATTTTCTTATTTTCGACAATACAATAACCCGATTGAAAGTTACCTTTTTCAAAGCGGATTTGATATCCAATGGCTTCAAATAAACTTTCTATTTTTTTTAGTGTATTTTTGGTGTATTTTAATTCCATATATTAATACAATTTAGTGCACAAAGTTTAATAAATTATCTTTCTTTGACAAATTGTGTAGTGTGAAACATTCCATCACAATTTTATTTTAGGGATTAGGCAATTAATAAGCTACCCAAATTTTGGCAAGTAATTTTTTTTCGTTCTTTGACAAATTGTGTGGAACTTCAAAATGATAAGCCTTGAATGCCCTTGTGGCTGAAAGGCTTATCATTTTGAAGTTCCATTTTCAACAATTTATGTCAAAGAACTTAATTTTTTAAAATTGGAATAAATGAATCGTTTCTTTGTATTACTAATTTTATTTTTTGCGATAGGCCATGCTGCCTATGGGCAAAGTCAAAGGTTTAAAGCAGGAATTACGGGTGGTTTCAATGCTGCTCAAATTAGGGGGGATGAATCTGCGGGTTATAATCGATTAGGGTTGACTGGTGGTTTGGTCGGAGTCGTAATTATCAACGACAGGGTAGAACTAAGTACTGAAATTTTGTACAGCCAGAGAGGGAGTAGTGAAGAATTGATCTCTGGTTCGGAAGAAGTAGCAGAAAAGATTAAACTTACGTATGTTGAGATCCCCTTGCTGTTTCATTTTTATGATTGGCTTTCTTCAGACGGGGAATACTACCAGCTTCAATTTACGGGAGGTTTTAGTTACGGCCGGTTGTTACAAGCGAAGATAAATGCTGCTTCCGAGCATTTTCCTTTGGTGCAAACTTCAATAAATCCGGATGATGAATTTTTTCGCTTTGAAGAATCGCTGAATCAAAACGACTTTGCTTTGGTGTTGGGGGCTAGTTTTTATATTAATCCACAGTTTGGCTTGAATCTGAGATATAATAGGTCTTTAAATCTCCTTTATGACAATAGCAAGGAAGGCAATAATGTTGGCTTAGATTCGCTTAGAGGTTTTTTCCTGAGTTTCAAGGCGTTTTATTTGTTTTAAGCAGCTAAATATTCATTAACTTAGATTCCAGAGCACTAATTTTTTTTCAATGCGTCATTTAATTTACTTTGTTTTTTTATCATTCCTGTTTGCTTGTGGAAATGCAGGCAGTAATGAGCAGGCCGTTAATTCCGGAGAGAAAGTTACTGCACCTGATCAAGGGGCTCAGGCACAACAAAATCATACAGGGACGAAATATCCTAGTATTAGTATGGAAGCAGCTCAAAACTTGTGGAATAACTGCGATTATATTGATGTCATCTTCTATGATCTTCCGATAAGTATGAGTCAGGATCAGAAGAGTGATATTCAGTCAATGATTCAGTTCATTTCGGATTCACCGGCGGTTATCTATCCACATTGTAAGCCTATTGGCCGGATTTTCTTCCAAAAAGAGGCCAATGATTTAGCTGTTGCGGATTTTTACCTGGAAAATGGGTGTAATGCGTTTGTTTTTCTGGAAAATGAAAAACCTACTCACGGTAATTTAATTACAGAATCCGGGCTACAGTATTTCAAGAAGATATTGGCGAAAGTTCCTAAGTTTTAAGCTCGGTAGACTCTTCATATTACACTATTATTTCAGAATAAAGTCTACTTTATTAAAGCCATATGAAATTTTTGTTTAAACAAATTGATATTGCACCGCTAGTATTTTTTCGCATCATTTTCGGCATACTGGCTTTTGCGGATATTTGCGGCCAGTGGTTTTATTATCATTTATATAAAAAATACTTCGTTGCGGATGCTTTTCACTTTAAATATTATTGGTTCGATTGGGTACACCCAATGCCTGAGCCCTGGATGTCCTTAATGTTCGCAGGGATGTTGGTAGCTGCCACCCTGATCGTATTGGGGAAATGGTATAGAATAAGTGCTCTTTATTACGCCATCACCTTTACCTATGTTTTTTTGAGCGAAAAAGCGCTTTATTTAAATCATGGGTACTTGTTTTGCCAGCTGTGTTTTTTTATGGCTTTGGTTCCGGCCAACCGGGCTTTTTCCCTGGATGTTCTAAAACGTCCTGAGTTGCGATTGAAAACAACTCCTTACTGGACGATTTTCATTCTTCAGTTTTTAATGGGAATCGTATATTTCTATGGTGGGATCGCCAAGTTGAACCCTGATTGGCTGCAAGCTGTTCCAATACAACAATGGGTTGGAGCAAAGAGTAATATGCCTGTTCTGGGTTGGATTTGGGGGCAGAAATGGACCGCTTATTTCATTGCGTATGGAGGGGTTATTTTTGATCTTTCCATTACTTTTTTCCTGATTTTCAAGCCTACCAGGAAATGGGCCTTTTTGTTCGTTCTCTTTTTTCACCTAACCAATACCATCATTTTCAAGATCGGAATATTCCCCTGGCTTTCCATCGCCATAAGTGCGCTCTATTTTTCTCCGGATTTTGTGCGCAAGTCTTTAGACTGGCTGGGTAATAGGTTGAGCATCATCAACAGGTGGCGAGAAATGTGGAGCCAATTGATCGATAGGAAAACCGAAGGTATGACGTTGGCCCCCTTTCAGTATTCAGCGGCCAGTAAGGCTTTGATAACCATTGTGGTTATTTTATTTGGGCTTTTTCACTTAACTTATCCATTCAGGCATCATTTAATTAAAGAAGATGTAGCCTGGACGGAAGAAGGCCATCGGTTTTCCTGGAGAATGATGTTGAGAAGTAAGCGAGGCAAGGGTAAGCTCTTGGTGGAGAGGCCTAATTCGGATGAAAGACATACGGTTGAGCTGAAAGATTATCTGAACGAACGGCAGATACGCAAATTGTTCGGTCACCCGGATATGATTATTCAGTTTGCCCATTATATTCGCGATGAATACAAGGCGAAAGGAATTGATGATGTAGAAATTTACGCCTTTATTTCTGTTAGTCATAACTATAGAGCGTACCGGAAATACATCGACAGCAGCGTTGATCTCGCTAAAGTGAAATGGGATCCGTTCCGGCATAGCCCCTGGATTGAAAAAGGATTTGAATATTGATAACCATGCTTTAGTAACAGCCAAAACATAAGTTTTTTACTGTTACTAAAGCATGGTTATCAATAGACTTATTCTGCAACCTCAGAATAAGCCTAATAAGAATAAACGATATGATAAGAATAAAAGACATCATCCATTTTTTGGAGGAGCTCGCACCACCTTCCTATCAAGAGTCCTACGATAATTCAGGTTTGTTGGTCGGAAACCCCGACTGGGAAGTTAAAGGCGCTGTTGTTAGTCTGGACGCAATCGAAAGTGTTGTAGATGAAGCAATAGCGACTGGAGCCAATTTGGTTATTGCTCATCATCCTATTATATTTAAAGGGATGAAGCGATTGACAGGCAAAAATTATGTGGAAAGAACGGTAATTAAGGCCATCAAACACGATATAGCTATTTACGCAATCCATACGAACCTGGATAATGTGTATTACAATGGCGTTAATAGTAAAATAGCGGAGCGGCTTGGACTTACTTCCACATCAATCCTTGCTCCAAAAAAAATGTGGACAAATCTAAAGCTAAGTTTGCCAATTGACCAAAAAGATGCGCTTGAGTTATCTTTAAAAGAAAAACTTCCCTCAGGGACCTTCCAGGTCAGAGCATATTCAGCGATCGAGGAAGGAATCGCTCAGTTGGATCTACTCATCGAGAGTGGACGGCAAAATGTTGCACGAAAGCACATTTCGGAAATCATCGGGAATAATGAGATCCTATCAACAGGAGAGGTTCAAAGCCATACGCCTAATGTAGGCTCGGGAATGATAGGTGTATTACCTGAAGCGATCTCTGAAACAGCCTTTCTTGAACATATAAAAAGCAGCCTTAACGTTTCCTGTATCCGGCATACACAATTACTGGGGAAAACGGTCAAAAAAGTTGCTTTATGTGGTGGAGCCGGGAGCTTTTTGCTTTCGACAGCAATGAGGCAAAAAGCCGACTTTTTCATCACTGCTGATTATAAGTACCATGAGTTTTTCGATGCCGATAATCAAATTGTAATTGCTGATATCGGGCATTATGAGAGTGAACAATTTACAATAGAACTTATTTATCAATTGATTAGAGATAATTTTAGTACTTTTGCGGTTCGATGTACGGAAACCAGCACTAACCCGGTGAAATATTACTTTTAGGTGAAGGGGTGAGGGCGAAAGTGAAGTTATCATTAAATAAAGTTAAACGACCAAATTAAATCTATATGGCAGTAAAGGATGCAAAAGATCTTAGTGTAGCAGAGAAACTAAGAAACCTTTCTAATCTTCAGCTTATCGACTCTGAAATCGATGAAATTGAAATTCTAAAAGGTGAGCTTCCAATGGAAGTAAAAGACCTTGAAGATGATATTGCAGGACTGGAAACGCGCATCAGTCGCCTGGAGAAGAACCTCAGTGATCTGGAGGGTGAAATCAGCCGCCATCAGAACAATATCAAGGAATCAGAAGCTTTGATAGAGCGTTATACACGTCAGTTGGATAACGTGAAGAATAACAGAGAGTACGAAGCACTTACGAAGGAGCAAGAGATGCAAAAGCTGGAAATTCAGCTTTCAGATAAGAAAATCAAAGAAGCTCGTTATGATCTGACCCAGAAAGAAGAATTGTTAACCCAGACTAAAGAACGTACCGAGATAAAGCAGAAAGACCTGGAAACAAAGAAGGTTGAGCTTGCTAAAATCATTGAAAAAACAGAAAAGGAAGAAGTAAAGCTCCGGAAAGAATCCGAAAAGGCGAGAAAGGTCATCGAAGATCGCTTGCTGAAAGCCTATGATAAAATCCGGAAAACTTACCGCAATGGTCTGGCTGTTGTGCAAGTAGAACGGGATTCTTGCGGCGGCTGCTACAATAAAATCCCTCCTCAGCTTCAACTGGAGATCGGGCTGCGTAAAAAAATTATCGTTTGTGAGCACTGTGGTCGGGTTCTGGTAGATGATGACATCCTGGAGGTAGGTAAGGAAGAAAAGAAATAAGAAATTTAGTTCTCAATCTGGATAAAATTAAAAAGCGTTTTGTAAAACTTTTCAAGTTCTACAAAACGCTTTTTAATTTAGTTCTTTGACATAAATTGTGAAAAAATGGAACTTCAAAATGATAATCCTTTCAACCACAAGAGCATTCAAGGCTTATCATTTTGAAGTTCCACACAATTTGTCAAAGAACGTTTAATTTTATCCAGATTGAGAAAAACTATTAGAATGATAAAGTTAGTTCTAACTATCAAGCTGTTGTGTTTTTATCTTTTTCTTGAAGGGCAATATGACTTTGTCATAAATCCTCGACTGGAAGAAGCGTACGATTTGATAGTGTCTCTACGAATGGAAGAGGCCCAAAAGCTATTGTCAGAAACAAAGCAACATGCCCCCAACAACTTAATGCCTTACTTTTTTGAGAATTATATTGACTTCCTGACCGTATTCGTCCATGAAAACGAAAATGAGTTTAAGGTTTTAGAAAAAAATAAGGAGTGCAGGCTTAACTCGATGAGTAAAGGGGATAAAAAATCGCCTTATTATCTTTATACTCAGGCAGAAATCCGGATACAATGGGCAATTGTTCGAATAAAGTTCGGAGAGTATCTCAGAGCATTCAATGAGCTCAGCATAGCCTATAGCTTATTGAAAAAGAACGCTAAGCTTTTCCCGGACTTTATTTTGAATAAAAAAAGTATGGGCGTTTTACACACGCTGGTAGGAGCACTTCCTGATCAGTACAAATGGGGCGTGAAATTATTCGGCGGCTTAGACGGCACGGTCCATCAAGGAATGTTTGAACTTAAGGAAGTGTTGGAATATGCCTCCAAAACACCTTTCCTTTTTGAACAAGAGTCCTTGTTGCTTTATGTTTTTTTACTGGTCAATATGAACTATGAAGCTCCCGAAGCCTGGGAAATCATTCATTTAGACCAATTACGCCCCGAAGACAACCCCCTGCATGCTTACATTGGTGCAATGACTGCCAAACATCAAGGGGATGGAGACAGGGCTGTTTCTATTTTAAAATCTAAACCTCAAACAAAGGCCTATCTCTCTTTTCCGTATCTAGACTATATGCTCGGGGATGCCAAATTGAACAGACTGGATAAGGATGCTGATGTATATTTTCAAAAATATCTTCAAACCAATAAGGGCAACTTTCTAGTTAAAGAAGCCTATCAAAAATTAGCATGGAACGAGTTGGTTCAGGGAAATATTCAGGGGTATGAAGCTAATATGAAAAAATGCCTTAATGAAGGCTCTACTATTCACGAAAAAGACAAAAAGGCTTTACAAAATGCCCAAAACGGGAAAATACCCAATATTACGTTGTTAAAAGCCCGTTTACTTTTTGATGGAGGCTATCTGTACCAAGCACATGCTTTGTTGCAAGGGAAAAGTCAACATTCTTTTGAAAATAGTGAAGAAAAAACGGAGTTTTTTTATCGCCAGGGACGCATTTTTCATAAGTTGGAAGAATTTTCTAAAGCTACCTTCTATTACAATGAAACCATTCGGTTAGGCGAAGCCCTTCCAAGATACTTTGCTTGCAATGCGGCCTTTCAGTTAGGGCTAATTTATGAAGGGAGAGGGCAGAAAGCCCTGGCAGAGGAAAGTTTCGAGAGATGCCTGGATATGAAACCCGAAGAATATCGAGAGAGTTTGCATCAAAAAGCGAAAGTGGGATTGGAAAGGTTAAAGAAATAACAATCCAAGAGAAATTTTCAATTTCTCTTGGATTGTTATTTCTTGACTCTAGATGATTTCATTTGGTCGAAATTCATTTAGGAAGCCTTTAAGGCAGGCAGTTAGGCCTGCCTGATCTCGTAGCCTTTGGTTCTCCCAAGGTTAAAAGAGGGATCAACTTCCGCGTAGCTGTGGCTATTAGTTTTAAATTATATACAGGAAATGTTTGCTAACTAAATCGATATTCGCATTCCTGACAAAGGGCTCCCAAAAGCTCAGGAGGGTATCTTGAGGCATTCGCTTTAAGCGCTCATTGAAGAGAAATCGCAACATTTTCATTCTGTTTTCGGTATTATCCGGGAAATGGATTTTATATGAAACTTCTTCCTTTTGAAAAGGGATATCCAGTTTTATTAAAGCATTTTCAACATCTTCCCGGATGTTATATGGAATGGATTCCTCTATTAAATCAAATCCAAATTTCCAGCATTGGATCAGTACATTCTCCATGCCGGACATGGTGAGGAGTATTTTTCCCTCAGACAATCGGCATTTGTAAAACTGTTCCAGGATATTCTCAAGATTATCGACGTAGTAAAGCACATGATTGGAAAGGATTAAATTGTAATTGTTTCCAACCTCTGTTGTGAGACTACCAAAGTCTTTTACTGGATAATCAGAAAAAGCTCGAAGGCGCTCAACGGCCTTCCTGCGTCCTATCTCTCCGGGCTCTACAAGTGTTAATCTCAGTTGTTGAGGGCTCCAACCAGCCATTTGGAGAAATTGACGGGTAAAAGAGCCAGTGCCTCCACCAAAATCGAGCATCTGAATGCCGCCATTGAGGTCGATCAAATGTTTTTGGTAGGCCTTTAAATCATTTTCTCCTTCAGTGGAATGGTTTTCAAAGAAGGCGTAATCATCGAGGATGGTATCGAAGTTTTTGGATGCACTCATTTTGAAAAAATAGGTTAAAAATATTTTCTTTTTTAATGCAGCCCGAAAAGGCATTTTTGCAACGCAAAAATGCCTTTTCGGGCTGCATTAAAAAAGAAAATACCGCCGCGTAGCGGCATGAATTCGGTTCCAGACTTGCAAGTCGTTAATTATCATTCTTTTATGATCATTTTTGTTGATCTCCGCCCATTTTTATCACTTAATTCAAGATAGTAAGCTCCCTTAGGCAAGTCCTGTACATTTAGCGAACGGTTTAATATATTAGTAGCGAGTTCCCATCTTCTGGCTAATCTGCCATTTGCATCTACTAATTGCAGGGTGACGGGCAAAGAGCCGGCTTCTTCGACTTGTATATTCAATGCGTTCTTTACAGGATTAGGAAATACCTCCCAATTCCAGTTCGGCTTATTATTAGCTTGCTCAGTATTCACAAATGGCAGCTCTTCTAATGGGCTTTCCCAGACACCACTTCCGTGTGTAGCTGCTCTTAGTTTTCGATTGCTTGGCGAAATACTCAAGTGCATAACAAGTGTAGCGTCTGGCAAGCCAGTCGAGTAAAGCTCCCAACTGTCGCCATAGTCAACGGAATAATATACGCCAAGGTCATTTCCGACATATATAATTTGAGGTTGTTGTGGGTCTACAACTACCGTGTTTGTTGGTACATCCGGCAACCCATTGTCTTGTGGAAACCAATAGCCTCCGCCATCTTCTGTTTTAAATAAATGTGCGGTGCCGAAGCCAGTGAACGTGGCATAAGCAATCTGGTTATTCTCCGGATCAAAAGCGATGTCCGTACAAATTCGATCAGGTAATCCTTGCATTTGGGTCCAGTTCTGGCCAGCATCAGAACTTTTAAAAACCAAAGCAGGAGGAGAGGATATCGGAGAGGTGCTCACATAAATTAATTGTTCGTCATCCGGAGCTACGGCAATAGTGAGGATCGGATTGCCCGGGCTAGGGGCTGTTGAAGAAGTTGCAGCCCAAAGGTTTCCTAAGTTTAAGGATCTGTATAGTTTTTCTGCACCTGCATAAACGATATTGGGCTTAGAAGGAGCTATTTCAAACGGGCCATTAAAATTAACCAGCTCTCCGCCGTATGGTACCCCAATGCCAAAGAAACTCTGCCCGCCATTATCCGAACGCAATAGACTTAAATTTTGGTAAGAGGCCAATATAATATCAGGGTTATCCGGATGAAGAGCGGTGCACATGCCATCACCCCCTATTACCCTCGTCCATGCATCATCTCCGGTGTAAATAGCAGTAGCATTATCTTGCATCCCTCCTATGGCAAGGAGCGAATCCTCGGCAGCATTAGAAAAGTTAGCATAAAACTGATGCGTCTGATAGCCTCCGTTTCGGCCTTCAAAGGTTTCTCCATTGTCTTCCGTTACGAATATACCTCCATCAGTGGCCATAAAAACCGTTTCTTGTAGCAGCGGATGATAATAAATACGGTGAATATCAGCATGTACATAATCATCCGGACCTTCGGGGCCTCCTACAGGAGGTTGGCCAAAATACCAGTTATACCAATAAGAGCGTTGCTCTAAAGTGGATCCTCCATCTTCAGAGACAAAGCCATCTACCCCGACATAGATCAGGTGATCTTCATTCGTGGGGTCAACTGCTACATCATGAGAGTACCAGCCTTGATATTTGGCTACATCCTCGTTATTAACCATCTGCCAATCATCTCCGCCGTTAGTAGACTTGAATAAACCAATGCTGTTAAAGTGATCCGCTACAGATGCATAGATGACTTTAGGGTTTGATTGAGAAATCGATAACAGTGTTTTACCTTTGTAGGATGCCGGTATCCCATTGGTAAGCTTTATGAAGTTGGCTCCTGCATCTTCAGAGCGATAAACTCCACTTACAGCGGTTCCATTAGGATCGAAACTACCGTGAGTAACAAAAATAACGCTGGTGTCAATAGGGCTCATTTCAATATCTACAGCCATTTTTACAGGGTGGATATTGTTCCAGGTATCGCCACTATTATAGGAGCGAAAAAGCCCTTCAGAGGTAGCGGCATAAACGGTATTGGGGTTCAATGGATTGATTACCAAATATTGTACTCCAGTAAACTCATCCAAACTCCAGTCGAGGGATTTTGTCCAGGTATTTCCGCCATCTTCCGTTTTTAAAATACCAATACCATAGGATCCTCGGGTCGTTCTCACGGAATAACCAATACCTGTATCATCATAATTGTACAGCTCTCCGGTACCGATGTAAATAATATCCGGATTGGAAGGGTGAATAGCGATGGCTCCTACACCTAATACGGGAAAGCCTGTGGGGATATATTCCCATGCATTAACGCCTTTGCCTCCTGTGGTTGTTTTCCAGAGGCCACCACTGGCGGAGCCTGCAAAGATGATGTCAGGGTTTGTTGGATGGAAGCCAAGGGAAATGGTTCTTCCACCGAAATTTTTGGGGCCGATGGGCGTCCAGTTGGCTTGAGTAGAATTGCGAGCATTTGCTGCCATTTTTTTAGCTTCAAAGGCGCGCGTGAATTTATCTGTTGGAATTTTGGCGCCAGGGTAACTACGATAAAATGCCCAGTCATCCATGGATAGGCCTGCGCCGCTTTGTTCCTCGCGTTTTTGATTAGAAGGCCCTTCAGAGGAACATGAGGAAAAAAATAAACTGGTAAATAATAAGGTAAGCGAAATAAGGTATACGTTGTTCATGTGAATTTTTTTTTGGGAATGAAATTAAGGAAATCGCGGGAGTTTATTAAAAAAAAGTTTGGAAATAACATCAAATAACAAAAGATTTGCCTGGTAAGTAACAAATAAAAAAGAATAGACCAGTCGTGTAACGACTAGTCTAATGTATGAAAATTTTTATAGGGTGTTCTCAAAGCGTCAAACGGGCATTATCTGGTTATTTTTACAACCTTTTCGGTATGCAGTAAAGCTCCATCCTCCGAGTAGAACGTAATCAGATACGTACGATTTTGAGGTGGCCGGAAGGGCAATTTTGCGAAGCAAAATTGCCCTTCCGGCCACCTTCAAAAGAAACTATCGCCGCGAAGCGGCGTAAATTTGATTTTGGAAAAAATACTCAGCTCTCCCGTCCCGCAATTAGTAACTACCTCTTTTGGTAGAAAACGGGGAGAGCTTTATGAGCATTTGATAAAACATTCCAAAAAATAAGTTTAAAGGTTAAGTGGGGGATGATTGAAAAAGAAGAAAGAAAGGTATTGAATGTAGTGGTTACAGGATTTCTTTACCCTTTTCCTTCTATTGTTGATGTAATTGGGATAATGTTCATGGGATTGTTGGTTAAAAGTAAAGGATTATAGGTTTTCAGGATGTCTTGGATACAGTTTTTTCTTTAACCCTTCTCCCTTTAACCTTTTATGTTCATGGTTTATAAGTAAAGTTGTGGTACAGTGGATTCATTTCTTTGGTCTTTTTCCTTTGAACTTTATCCTTTTCACTATGAAAAGGTAAAAGGTCAAGGAAGAAAGAATGAATGTTGCGCTGGATGAAAATAAGTTTTGGATACATTCGTTTGAGTTTTATATTGTCTTTATTATCGCTTTAAGAGATAAGTAATTCCGTGAATTACTAAAAAACACCCTCCGCGAGGAAATAATTGGGTAATGGTTAAGTGAAACCCAACATTCCCGGCGTTCGTTCCAGCTTAGGTCTTTTCCTAGGCTGGGTCACCTCCAAGTCGAACGCCAGGACGGAAGGGCTAAGTTGCTGAGCAATCATTTTACATTTTAAGATTTTGTTTTCAAATGGTAGGGGCTTAAAGTTGGCTAATCGTGTTGTTCGAAGGAAGTAAATGAGGACGGGTTTATGGGATGTTTCCTCATAGATGTTGTAACTCGGTATTTCTTACAGTTTGAATACGATTGGGAATCTAACTTTACGCACTACTGTTTCACCGTTTTGTAAGCTTGGCTCCCAGTTAGGCATTTCTTTAACAGCGTCCATAGCTGCTTTTTCTAGCATTGGATGGCCTTGGCTAACGATTTTATCTACAGTCAAAGAACCATCTTCTGCTACGATCAATTGTACTTTAACGACTCCCTGGATGCCATTTTCCTGGGCTTGTACTGGGTATTCAACATTTTCTTCCAGGAAATCTTTCAAAGCGTGGATTCCGCCCGGGAATTGAGGCAAACGGTTAAGTACCTCTGGCTCAGAATTGATTTCTGTATTTGGCGTATAAGTATCTGCCGAAGCATATGTATTGTCAAGGTCTTGATTTCCCTGGCTGTAAGTGAATGTGTAAGAAGCAACAAGGACTAAAGAAAGAAATAGCTTTTTCATGATATCAGGATTTTAGGTTTTTTAAATTTATTTGTTTGGGCTTTTCCCTTACTGACAATACAAAGATGCAGGCATTTGGGGCTAGGATTTCCCCTTATTGTTTCAAAAAGGTGGAGTATTGTTCCAATGGGAGAAAAAAATAACGTTCTTTGACAAATTGTGTGGAACTTCAAAGTGATAACCCTTGAATGCCCTTGTGGCTGAAAGGGTTATCATTTTGAAGTTCCATTTTCCACAATTTATGTCAAAAAACCAAAAATGAAAAGAGGGGCAAAAATGGCGTATTTTTCTTCCAGAAATAAGGGTTTAGTATTTAGTTACTGTAGGTTGCGATTCATTGAAATGATGCTAAATCGCCGATAGTTTGTTTCAAAAAGTCGACTATGGGCTTCATTTTTCACAAATCCCTCCTTATTTCCCCCTGGTTCATCGCAACCTGGGTTAGTTACAGTCAAAAACAACGTAAATGGATCCTTTAAAATCACAGCTTCCTTTAATTTATAAACCCATTGATCAACTTGGATTGCTCGCTTTAAAAGCCGGGTTAAAATTTGGCTCTTTAAAAGAAGCCACTTTATTGAAAATGGCTATCCGCAGAGCCGGAGGCTTAGAAGATTTTGGAAA
Source organism: uncultured Saprospiraceae bacterium (assembly GCA_964537285.1). Taxonomy (GTDB): domain Bacteria; phylum Bacteroidota; class Bacteroidia; order Chitinophagales; family Saprospiraceae; genus CAZHZT01. The sequence goes on from CAZHZT010000008.1 coordinate 36,738, forward strand.
TTCCTATTTCAAAAAAGGACTTAAAAAACTCCTTTTTTCTCTATCTGAAGATATTTCATTGAATTTTATAGGAAAAACCAACGCACATACTCAAATTATCCGCTGCTTATCCAACAGGCTATTATTTGTGGATTATTTGAAGAAAAATCCGGAGGGTTTATCGAAAACGTTGATCCCACCTTTTATCATCACTGGCTTACCCCGGAGTAGGACCACTTTTTTACAACGTATGCTATCAGTATTGCCTGGTCATTATGGGCTTCCATTGTGGGAAACCTGGCGACCTATACCCAATGCCAAGGAGCTGAAGCGAGGAAAGAATTATCGAATAAAATTAGCAAAGATTGAAATTAGCTGGGCCAAGCTCCTGATTAATAAACTGGATCAAAGGCATGTAACATTACCTACGGAAGTAGAGGAAGATGTATTTTTATTTGGCCTTACTTTTTACAGTGGCGAGTTTTGGTATTACTTCCCTGTTCATAGCTACAATAAGTGGTTACTCTCTACAGATAGACGCGAAGCATATCGGGAGTGGAAACAATTGCTTCAAATTCTTCAAGCCTTTCATCCCGGGGAACGCTTGATTCTCAAATCGCCTCCGCACATGGATGCTGTACAGAAAATCAAGGCTGTTTTACCTGATGCTATGGCTATTCAAACGCATCGGAGGCCGGAAGAAGCTTTAGGGAGTTTTACCAGCTTGATGTATTCTGTGCATAGCGTTATGCTTAAGTACATCGACCTCTCAAAGATGAGGCGCTCCCTCGAATATATGTTCGAAAAAAATATTGAGCGCAATATGGCTTTCCGCCAGCACAACCCTGACTTCATCTTGGATATTCAATATACCGATCTCATTGCTGATCCTGGCTCTGTTGTGAAGCATATTTACAAGCATTTTGATTTAGGTTGGACGTCAAGGCATGAGAAAGCTCTTTCTAGCTTTATCAAGGAAAACCCCAAAGGGAAGCATGGTAAGCATCGCTATACCGTTAAGGATTTTGGATGGAGTGAAGAATATTTAAAAGAGGGATTTGCTGCTTATACAAATACCTTTTTACGGTTAAAGGGAAACGAAAGCTAACCTATACGACTTTATTTTGAAATGAAATTCAACCAAACAGCATAAGTCCCCATATGGGCCAGATGGCTCATATGGGGACTTATGCTGTTTGGTTGAATTTCATTTATACATTTTTCATCAACTGCATTACAAACATACTCAAGTAAATATTTACGGTACGTTTAATGTTTTCTCTTTCATTTTCCTCTTCCATCATTACTCTTTCCTCAAAGCGTTTGATGTCTCCGTTTTCATTTGCAAAGTCAATCCAGGAAATAATGTCCCCGAGGCTTCCATTCCATCCGAATTGTTGATCATCCGGAGAAACGATGGTGTTGTAGTCCATCTTTTCAATGACTACTGAGAATGGGCAGTCATATTGATAAGATTCTAGTACTTCTAAGAGATAACTAACATTAGCATTTTTTTGACGCTCGATTGGATCCAGGCAGTCAAGATAAATTAAAACGTCCTTTTCAGGAGCTGCTTTTTTCCATGCTTTTTCCTTCCCCACGATACGGACTCTCTTCCCATTTTTAAAGGCTTCACGCATTGTTTGGCAAAGCAAAGCCAATGAATTGGGAGCGTAGGCATTCTCACGAGGCGTTTCTTCAACCACTTCTTCTTCTATAGCCCAAGGCATATATTGGTTTAAAGAAGAAATTTTAGCGTTTTTTGCATTAAGCAAATCTTTTTCAATTAAAGGCAACCATAAATTATCAGCGAGCAGTCTCATATTTTCAATATTTTTTAGATGAACTATTTTTTTATTGACAATACAAAGATGCCGGATAATTAGAGGCAATGGGGATGCTATTGTTCCAGAAAGGTAGAATATTGTTCCAAAAAGCGGGGAACGTGGAATGGGCTAGTTCCTGAAGCACTAGGGATAACGGGAAGCCGCCACTGCGGCACTTATTTCGTTATCCGTTGCCCGTTGCCCGTTTAACTTTGGGTGATTCTCCAAACTCTTCAGCAAAAGTGCGAGAGAAGTACTTAGGATCTTTGAAGCCTACTTCGTAAGCAATTTGAGAAATGTTCCAGTCAGTAGTCGTCAGTAATTCTTTAGCTTTATTTAAGCGAATGGATCGAATAAAGCTGGAAGTAGAACGGCCGGTAAGGGCTTTAATTTTTCGATGAAGCTGGGTACGGCTCATGCCGACCGCCCGGCAAAGTTCTGTGATACCAAAAGATTCATCATCGATATTGCTATGAACGGTCTCTTTTACGGTCAGGATGAATTGATCTTCCTGAGCGGCATTGGAGATATTCTCAGGGCGGATATTATCCAGGGATTGATAGCGCGCCTGGAGTTTGTTTCTGATTTCGAGTAATTGGTCGATTTGAGCGAGGAGTTCCCTTTTTTCAAAAGGCTTGGCGAGATAGGCATCCGCTCCTTTTTTCAGGCCGGTGATTTTTGAATCCAAATCTGCTTTGGCGGTGAGCAAAATTATGGGGATATGACTCGTACGCCCGTCATTTTTTATAGCCAGAGTAAGTTCATATCCGTTTTTTTCAGGCATCATTACATCACTGATGATCAGGTCGGGAATTTTTTCCAACGCAAGATCGATTCCTTCCTGTCCATTGGAAGCTATTTCCAGCTTGAATAGGCCTTCGAGGCAGGCTGTCAGGTATTGCCTTACATCCGGGTTGTCCTCAACTAATAAAAGAGAAGGTAATTCCAACTGGGAATCATTCACTTTTTTGAATTCAGATGAAATGGAGGTGTCATTTTCTGTATGAAGGTGATCTTTTGAGGGAAGTAGCAGGTTGTCATGTTTTTGCTCGGACTTACATTCAACAGGCAAAGTAATCGTAAAAGTACTTCCTACATCGATTTCGCTTATCAGGCTAATATCGCCATTCATTAAACTTACTAGTTGTTTGACCAGCGATAAACCAATTCCGGTGCCTGCTTTTTTAAAAGTATCGGAGTAGTGGGTTTGAAAGAAACGTCTGAATATGTCTTCTTGTACATCTTTTGGAATACCAATACCGGTATCTTCTATCTGAATTTGAACTTTATCGCCTTGTTGTTCCACTTTCAACGAAACATCACCGCCTTCGGGAGTGAACTTTAGGGCATTGCCGACCAGGTTGGATATGATGCGGAGTATTTTTTCTGCATCATAATCCATCACAAGTTTTGGTACATTGGACTCAAAATGCAGGCCAATGTCTTTAGCTTCTGCCAATCCGGCGAATGAATCTTTGATGTAATTCAGGTAAGAAACGAAATCCCCCTGAGCTAATTTCAGGTGCATGTGTCCCGATTCCAATTTGCGCAGATCCAGGATCTGATTAACAAGATCCAGGAGGTTGTCTGTATTTCGGCGAATCATGGCGATGCCCTTATTTAACCATCTTTCAGGTTTTTCAGCGATCTGATCTGTCATGCCGGAAATGACGGTAAGCGGCGTCCGGAACTCGTGCGAAATATTAGTGAAAAAACGGGATTTTAATTGGTCGAGTTCTTGCAGCTTTTCATTCATAGACGCCAGTTTTCTGGCGTGTTGTGCTCCAAGAATAAGTTCCACTTCCTCAAGCGTCTTTGAAATGGTTGCTCTTAAATCTGTAAACTCAATAGGTTTGGTGACAAAATCGAATGCTCCAAGGTTCATAGCTCTTCTAATATTCTCCATGTCACCATAAGCTGAAACGATAATGGTTTTCAAAACCGGATTGACTTCTTTGAGTTTCCCGAGTAAAGTCAGCCCATCCATTTCAGGCATATTGATATCGCTGAGCACCATACTGATATCATCTATGTTCTCGATGACTTCAAGGGCCTCTACTCCGTTTCGAGCGAAAGCGAATTCGTATTTCTTAGCTCTTATTTCCTTCCGAAAGCGTTGCTTTATGAGTAATTCGAAAGGTGCATCATCGTCGACAACTAATATTTTTATCGGCATAATATAGGGAAAAGTGTATTTTTAGTTCAGAGCTTTTAGGAGGTTGATACGTTGTAAAGAAGGAAATTCGTTACTTTGGTTTAGTAAATTTCATTGGAAGAGACAGCCAACGACCGCTTATTTAGCGCGTTTGGCAAGGCAATTCAATAATAAACTCTGTAAACTTTCCTTCTTCGCTATTTAAAATTAAATTTCCATTGTGTTCCTGGACGATTATATCGTAGCTGATAGATAATCCTAAGCCTGTGTTCCCTTGCCCGGTAGGCTTTGTTGTGAAAAATGGGACAAAGACTTTTTCTCGGATATCTTTGGGTATCCCGGGGCCGTTATCACGAATTTTTATAATGGCGGTGTCATTTTTACAAATTGTTGACACATGAATTTCCGGTTGATATTCATGCTTACTTGCTTTAGCTTTTTGTTCTAAGGCATAATAAGCATTGTTCAATAAATTTAACAGTACTTGTGTCAGTGTTTGGGTAGAAACTTTTACCTGTTTTACTGATCGGTCAAACGAAGTTTTTACATTAATGTTCAATGTAGGATTGAGTGCTTTGTGGCTGTAGTGCATTAAGCGGATATTTTCGTCGAGTATTTGGTTGATGTCTACAAATTGATGGTCACCCGTTTTGTCGGTGCGAGCATGATCCATCATGCTTCGAATAATCTTATCGGCGCGTTTTCCTTGTTCACAAATGTTTTTAGCGCTTAATTTAAGGTCATCAATTATTTCGGTAATGGTCTCTAGCTTATCATCCGTTGGGGATTGCTTCCAGTCTTGAATGGTATCTTCGAGTTCTTCCATCAGTTCTTCGGATCCTTCAGCAAAATTATTAATGAAATTGAGAGGGTTTTTGATTTCATGGGCGATGCCAGCGGTCATTTGTCCTAAGGAGGCCAGTTTTTCCTGGACGACTAATTGATCTCTAGCCCGCATGATGTCTTTGGTGCGATCAGCTAATTCCCTTTCCAGTTTTTTTCGCCCTATTTTTTGGCGATAGATCCAGGAAAATGCCATTGCTGAGATGAGCAAGGTTAGGAGGAGGTAAAACCAGTATGTTTTATAGAAAAATTCACCTACAAAAACAGGAATTATCAAGGGGGATTTCGTTTCTCTTCCCTTATAATCAATGCCTTTAATAAGTATATTGTATTTTCCTGAAGGTAAGTTAGCAAGATTTAACTCGGAGATATTTTCAATATTGATCCATTCATCATGGTGCCCCTCCAGTTTGTAAGAGAATCTTTGGGCATCAGGAAAAACGTAAGAAGACAAGGTGTAATTTAGCTTGATATATCGGTTGGTAGGTGGAAGGTTTATCCTTGATAATTTATTGAGGTTGATGGAGTAGGTAACATCTTCTCCTTCGGAGCTGTTGTAATAAGTCAGCTCTGTCAAGTAAATTTTAATTTCATGTTGTAAGCCAAGGTCATTGATGATTTTCTCTGGTTCCAAAATGTTGATGCCGGAAATAGAACCAAATACTAATCGGTTGCCTGTTAATTTGGCGTAGGAATAGCGATTGAATTCTTTGGTAGATAAGCCGTCCTCCCTGGCAAGAGAACCAATTACCCCTCCTTCTTGAGAGAGAATGGAAATGCCATTATATGTAGAGGCCCAAATATAGCCTTTATTATCTTCCAGAATACCAACCACGGTATTATTAGAAAGGCCAACACTTGCGTCGATTATCTTAACGTTACCGTTGCGAGGGTTGTAAACATGCACTCCTCCTGAGTAGGTTCCCAGCCAAAGTTTTCCGGAAGCATCTTCATGAATACACATAACCCTTTTGTCGGCGAAGCCGTTTGCCAGACCAATTTTTTCAAAGGAATTATTAGATAAATCAACTTTCCATAAGCCGTTTAGAGAGGCTATCCAGAGCAATCCATTTTTACTAATAAAGCATTCATTCGCGGCCAGGCCAATATTTAAGTTTTCACCATTATAGGTGACAGGACTCAAGGATTGCGATTGCAGGTCAAACAGATAAACGGTATTATCTTCTTTACCTACCAATACTACTTGGTTATTATTAATGAAATTGAATTTGGAAAAAGGAAGGTTTATATTAAAAGAAGTACAATTGTTCGTTTCAGGATCGTAACGGATTAATAGCTCTTCTATTGAGAACCATGCATAATCATTAAAGTAATGTAACTGACTGAATGTGTTGGCTTTTTCAAAGCCTGCACAGCCCTGAACTTCTTCAAAAGCTTTAATGCTTTTCAGGGCAGTGTTTATGATGTACATTTTTTGACTTGGATCTGTATTAACCAAGAGGTAGCCAGGTTTCATTTCAACCATTCCACGCATAGGAATGTCTTCCAGAAAGATCTGGGCAGAGGAAGTCGATTTAATATCGGCTACGGCCAGACCACCCGTCATCGCCAGGTAAACTTGTTCTTTAAAGTTTTCAGCATAAAAATTATAGAAAACTTCTTTATCATATCTGGATACTTCATTTGTGCGTACTAATATCGAACGGTAATTGTAGAGCTTACCCGAAGTATCTTGCAATATGAAGTGGTTGTTTTTTAAATAGTCATTTTGTTTTTTTGCAAATTGAAATAAAAACTGATCAGAATGATCCTGGTAGACGGTTAAATCCGAAGCTCGGGATTTCGTCTGCTTAAGTAAGGTATTTAGTAAATTACTGGGAATTAATTTTTCAGCTCTGGGGTAGAAGACCAGTAGCTCATCCAAAGGGTCGATCATGAAAATGACCTTGCCGTTGCCATAAGCGAACATTTTTCGGATGCTGAAATTAACGTAATCGGATATGTTTTTTTTGAATGTGAAGGACTCTTCTAACAAGTCAGCCCAGTTATACTTTTGGACGGAATCGTCGAGAAGGTTGATCCTGTAAAATCCCGAGTTAAAGGAATTAAAACCTTTCTCATTCCCGTAAATATCCTCGAAAAAATAGAGATAATGACCGGAACGCACAAAGTATTCGAAGGAGGTCCATGCCTGGTTTCCGGCGGGCTGAATAGCTATTTGTTTGTAAGTTTCTAATTCTCCCTGAGCTACCCTGTAAATTGTGTAGTTCTTTGCGGAAGCAGCTAAGACGAAGAAGTCGTTTTCAGGGCCTTCTACAAAAGCACGAATGTTTTCGCCTGCTTTTACCGAAAAAAACTTTACTTCCTGACTATTCGGTTCGAACCAAAAAAAGAGTTGAGAAAATTTTCTGGTTCCAAAGAACTGCCCATCTTTGGTCATTCCCATGATAAGCATCTGTCCTGCTTTTATAGAAGCAGGAGTTCCTTGTAGTTGTGGAGAATAGGACCTTTTTCCATCATATTGATAAAAATCGAGGGTCGTATGAATATCTCCGGTACCCGGATTGAGCCATAAGCTGCCTTTTTTATCCATGAAAACATTGGCTACTGAGGAGGTAGGAAGGCCGTTTTCAATATCATAAGCGGTAATGTTCCTGGGGTACAGGGGGAGCAAAGGGATGGTATCGCTCGCACCTAGCTTAATTTGCAGTACAATGCAAAATATTAATGATAAGATGATTGGCTGGTTGTAATTCATTGAATCTCTTCTCCCTTATTTTGAAACAAATCAATGGAAAGTACTCTATAGCAAAGATAAGCTTTTTCTTTGCCTGGTGCTTCAGCGCCAGGTGTAATGTTGAGATTTGTCAGGGCTTTAGCCCAAATAATAAATGGGCTAAAGCCCAACCTGATCGTTATTTCCCCCGGCACTGAAGTGCCGGGCTATAAAGATATAAAGAACCTAAATTGAAGGAAAAAAACTCTTCAAAATGTTCATTAACTTAGGTGCCAGAGTATTAGGGGCGCTTTTTACTGTAACATCAGTTTTCTTCGTTTTTGTTATCTATGGCATCGCGGATTTTGGCAGCCTGTTCGTAATTTTCGTTTTTTAGTGCCTTCTCAAGGAGTTTTTCGAGTTCTTGAATAGAAAGATCGGTTAGGCTTTTCTTAGTTTTTTTGATATTGATTTCCACACTTCCTGTCATTATACCTGCTTCCCTTAGGATTGCCTCTGTAGTATAAATAGGACAGCCGAATCTCACGGCAAGCGCTATAGCATCTGAAGAGCGGGAATCTACTTCGAGGTATTGCTTATCCGCTTTTTTACCAACAAGAGCTGCGTGAAAAGCTCCGTCTAGTAATCGATTGATAAATATATGATCGATGGTGATGCCCGCAGCATCCAGCGTGTTTTTGAATAAGTCATGGGTTAATGGCCTAGTGAGTGGAATCTGTTCAATGGCAATGGCAATAGCCTGGGCTTCGAAGGGGCCAATCACTATGGGTAAACGACGGACACCATTTTCCTCCTCTAAAATCAGTACGTAGCTTCCTTTGCCTGACTCGTTATTCGTGAGGGCAATTATTCTGAGTTCCACTTTTTCCATATCGTTTCCTTTGATTTTTGACAGACTTTATTCAAAAGTTCCTAAAATAGTTTTTTGTCATAGCAATAGCAATTCTCGCTTTGGAAATCCAAAGTCAAATTTTTGCCGGTGCGCGGCGATATTTTCTTTTGAGGGGTTGCGAAAGGGCCATTTCGCAAACCCTTTCAAAGGAATTTCGCGCCGCAGGCGCGTTTATTTTTCAAAGCTAGAATCGCTGTCATAACAACCATTTTGGAATAATAGTCTAATATACGATTTTTTAACCTGCTCTTCAAGTGCTTAGGTTTTCAACAACTATGAATACCCCATAACCGATACAAAGCAAGGAGGAAAGGATAATCAAACCTGTTTGTAACCAATTACCTCCTGAGAATTTTTTAGAAAAGGGGAGACTAAAAATACCTGCTGCCACTAACATACCGACTATTGATCCAAGTCCAAAAATGATTAAGTAAAGCATACTGCTAAAACTATTCTGGATCTCGGTCATTACCAAAAGAACCATTGCACCACTTCCTGCCAGACCGTGGATTAAACCTACACCATAGGCAAGGTGGTGGTTTGCCTCGGTACTAACAAAGTGAGCAGGGTGGTGCTTATTAATGAAATATTGGTACAGTCGGAAAAAGCCCAGAATGATTAAGAGTAAACCTACTCCCGCTTCAAAATAGCTAAAATAGTCGTTCAGGAGGGTTACGCGGAACACAATAATGAGTAGCCCGATCAAAAATATAGTAGAAGTGTGGCCGAGCCCCCAGTAGATTCCATCTTTTATGGCAAGAAGAAGTTTATCCCTTTTGGTGACAATATTTCCGACGGCTATCAGGTGGTCGGCCTCGAACGCGTGGGTAAAACCCACCAGAGCGGCAAAAAATAAGGGGAATATATTTTCCATTTTTTAATATTAATTTATCAACAAATTCTTGGAAGCTGTTCTCCTGTTAACATATTGACTACCCTTCTCCCCCCTATCGCGCTGGTAAGCACAACTTGCCGAGGGTGTTCCTGAACTACCTCTCCGATGATAGCAGCATTGGAACCGTTTTCCAGGGTTTTTAACTTAGAAAGAAATTGTTCGGCTATTTGAGCATCAATTACTGCCATGAAGACCCCTTCATTTGCAACATAGAGAGGATCCAGCCCCAAAATCTCGCAAGCGCCATGTACCTGTTCCTCTACGGGGATGTCTTTTTGGAAAATATTGACACCAAGCCTGCTGTCGCGAGCAATTTCATTTAAAACGGTTGCGGCTCCTCCTCTCGTTGGATCTCTGAGCAGGTGAATATAGGGGCCAAATTGGTTCAATAAGATTTCAACAGTATGGTTTAAGCTGCAAGTGTCGCTCTCAATCGTTGTTTCGAACTCTAAACCTTCCCGGACGGACATGATGGCGATCCCGTGGGTTGCTAAGTTATCACTGACAAGGATTTTATCTCCAACTTTTACCCGATCAATGTCGATTTCAGCATTTTTATGAATTTTTCCAATTCCTGTGGTATTGATAAAGATTTTATCTCCTTTTCCACGATCAACGACTTTTGTATCTCCGGTAACGATTTCAACCCCTGCTTTTTCACAAGCAAATTTTATAGATACCAGGATATCCCAGAAAGCCTTCATCGTAAGGCCTTCTTCGATGATGAAGCTGAGGGAAAGATATTGGGGGATGGCCCCGCACATAGCCAGGTCGTTCACTGTTCCGTTTACGGCTAATTCGCCAATATTTCCACCTGGGAAAAAGATCGGAGAGATGACGAAGGAGTCCGTGGTGAAGGCTGTCTTTCCGTTTAGGTCCAATACTGCCCCGTCGTGCCTTTTGTTGAGTTTTTCATTTTTGAGCAGATCGAACACGCCACTGTCCAGCAGCTTGTTGGTGAGTAAGCCGCCGCTGCCATGGCCCATTGTGATCACGTCGAAGTCAAGCTGAGGCATTGGGCATTGGAGGTGCATTTTTAATTTTTGTTCCTTTTGGACGTTAGAAGCCATAAATTTAGTTATTAGTTCTAGTTCTTTGACAAATTGTGTGGAACAAGTCTACTGATCAAATGCTTCCTCCATCAGTCCGAAAAAGTGATAATAAGCAGCACAAGCCCCTTCGGAGCTTACCATCGGAGCTCCCAGCGGATTTTCCGGTTTGCATTTTTTGCCGAATTGCGGGCAATCAGCGGGCTTTTTAACGCCCTTAAGCACCTGACCTGCGATACACTCTTCACTTTCGCGCACTTTTTCAATGTTTACATCAAATTTTTTGTTAGCATCAAAATGGCTCAGGGAGTCTTTAACCTCATATCCGCTCTTCGGGATTGTTCCGATACCGCGCCACTCGCGATCTTCTATTTTAAAAACTTCTTTGATGGTTTTGACGGCATTGGGGTTTCCTGCTGCTTTTACTACCCGGCTGTATTGGTTTTCCAGTTTTGCAGTTCCTGTTTCCAGTTGCTTGACGGTCATTAAGATGCCTTGCAGTAGATCTACGGGTTCGAAACCGGTTACGACGATCGGAATGTTGTATTTATCAATTATTGGGTAGTATTCCTCGATACCCATGATCGTACAAACGTGGCCTGCGGCTAAAAAGCCCTGAATTCGACTCTCATCATCATTCATAACGGCTTCAATTGCCGGCGGAACCAATACATGAGAAGCTAAAATAGAATAATTATTCACTTTTTTTTGCTTAGCATGCAGAACAGAAAGGGCATTGGCCGGAGCAGTTGTTTCAAAACCAACGGCAAAAAAGACTACTTCCTTGTCCGGGTTTTCCTGGGCCAGCTTTACAGCTTCCAGGGGAGAATAAAGGATGCGAACATCGCCGCCATCCGCTTTTACTTGCAATAAGCTCTTTTTAGAGCCTGGGACGCGGAGCATATCTCCGAATGAGCAAAGGATTACATTTTTTTCTTCTACGAGGTAGATTGCTTTATCTATTAAATGAAGTGGAGTTACACAGACAGGGCATCCTGGCCCGTGAACCATATGGACTTTTTCAGGGAGGAGGTTAAGGATGCCGTTTTTGACTAAACTATGTGTTTGTCCACCACAAACCTCCATTATTGTCCACGAGCGGGTTACCGTTCGTTTGATTTCTTCCAAATAGCTTTTGGCTACTTCTGGGTCGCGGTATTCGGTAAGGAATTTCATGAAAAGTTATTAATATTTAAGGTTCCACACAATTTGTCAAAGAACGAAAACATTAATTGGCCAAAGGCGATGTTCTCGTCATTCGGGGAAAGATCACGATGGAAATAAAGTTCAAAGGTATCCTTAAGTTCTTGATGAATCAAATCAACGAGAAGTGCATTCTGGAATACCCCTCCACTAAACGCAATCTTTTTTATATTCAGCCTATGGGCTTTTAACTCAATCATTTTCACTAAGGCGTAATGAAATTTTGCTGCAACAAAGGCTTTTGAAAAACCTGAATGCAAGTCTTCAACCAACTCCTTTACGAGGAGAGAAGAGTTGAAAATGCTTGATTGTTCCGAAATAGGCAAAAAGCGAACTTGCATAGCCGACCAATCTAAGGTATTTTTACAATATCGTTGAGCCATTGTTTCCAATTTAAGTGCAGCTTCGCCTTCATAGCTTTGCGTATCCATTATTCCCAGAAGGGAAGCAACCGCATCAAACAGGCGGCCAACGCTAGAAGTCATTAAGCTAGATTGCTGTAATTTTTTAGTATAAATAGCCCATTCCTGCATTGAGAACTTCGTTTTCAAATAGTCATGGGCCTCGGGAATATCTTTGCAAACGGAGAGCGCAGAAATTCTAGGCTCGCGCGGCATCTTATCACCCAGGATGAAAGGGAAATATTCAAAATGATCAATTCTCGAAATGGAATGCTCCTGGTATAGAAAAAATTCTCCTCCCCAGATATGGCCATCATCCCCGAGGCCCGTTCCATCCCAAATGACTCCTAAAACATTTTCTTGCTCCTCCAGCAAATTGTTTTCACCTAAAACGGCGCAAAAATGAGCTTCATGATGCTGTACTTTATACAGTGGAACCCCTAATTGTTCAGCCATCGCTTTCCCGAGCTGTGAGGAGGGATAATCCGGATGTTTATCGATAATGAGTGCTTCAGGGCTTGCTTGAAGCAATTTCATTAGATGCTCTAGGCTAAGTTTATAGCTTTTTTCTGTATCAAAGTTAGTTAAATCACCAATATACTGACTTAAATATACATTTTTCTGCTGTATTAACCCAAAGGAACTTTTGAGCATGGCTCCCATGGCCAGTACACATTGATCAGAAAACTTTAGGTTCGGATGAATAAAAGTGGGAGCCATCCCTCTGGAGCGACGTAGTATGATTTTTTGATTAAAAAGCGGACTAAAACGAAGCACGCTATCGTCTTGTGGAACTAAAATCTTTCTATTATGAGTGAGTATAAGATCTGCAATAGGAGAAAGCTCTTTTAGTGCGTCATCATCCTTAAACGCAATAGGAGCTCCGCTAAGGTTTCCACTGGTAGCTATTACAGGGCGATTGAACCCCCCCAAGATGCATTCGAATAAAGGAGCATAAGGAAGCATGACTCCCACCAAATCCAAGCCCGGAGCAATGTTATCCCAAGCTAGAGCATTGAAGGTGTTTTGCTTTTTTTCTACCAAAAGGATTGGAGCTTCCGGGCTTTCAAGGGTTTCAATTTTCTTTTTTTCAAGATTTACGTCCTTGCTTAGCTGGTCAATATTGGGATACATTAAAGCAAAAGGCTTTGAAGGTCGGTGCTTGCGTTCACGTAACCGATTGACGGCTTGAGTGTTAGCGGCGTCGCAGGTCAATAGATACCCTCCTATGCCCTTGATAGCAATGATTTTTCCTTGTTCCCATAATGCTGCAACTGTTTCAGGGAGTATTTCAGATGCTAGCTTGAGTTTTTGTCCATCTTTACCATAAAGAGCTAGATTAACTCCACAGTCATTACAAGAGTTGGTTTGGGAATAGTACCTTCGGTTTAATGGATTGCCATATTCCTCCTGACAAGGGGGACACATTTTAAAAACGTCCATAGAGGTATTTTCGCGATCATAAGGTAAGCTTTGAATGATAGAATATCTAGGGCCACAGTTGGTGCAAGTGATGAAGAGGTAGCGGTATCGGCGATCAGATTCAGTATTCAATTCTCTTTTACAGTCGGGGCATAATGCAAAATCCGGAGTGAGTAACAACCGAGGCGTTTGATGGTCAAGGCTTGATCTGATTTCAAAGCCTTCAAATTCAGATGAGGGAGCTTGGAATAAGCGGGTGTGCGAAATTCGGGCAAGTCGAGGCGCTTGTTTGATTATTTGTTTGCTGAATGTTTTTGCCAGTTGTTCCGTTCCGTTAAATTCTACGTGAACACCGTCAGTCGTATTATTTACCCATCCTTTCAACCCAAACTGATGAGCCAGTTGATAGATAAAAGGGCGGAAGCCTACCCCCTGAACTTGTCCTTCTATGTGAAGATGCCAGGTCATTGAACGTTTTAAATAATTTGTTTCTAAATAATTCCGTTTTTTATCAAAACGGGAACAAATTTACGGAGATTATCTGTTTAAATAATAGTTAATAAAACTCAACCTGGCTTGGGTACTACATCCATTTAATAATTACAAATGGCGTATAGCAATCTTTCGAAAAACGAGGAACTGATAATTCGAGTGCTGAATGAACCATCGGCACCTCTAATTGCATTCAAAATTATGGAGCAACTTCAGCTAGAGCAAAAACGAAGAGAGGAGTTCTATAATTCAATTGAAACAGAGGAGTTAAAGACGGAATTCATAAATGGAGAAGTGGTTATTCACTCACCTGTAAAGAAACTGCATAATGTGATTTGCAGTAATTTGTTCAAAATGCTTGATGCTTTTGTTATCAAGCATGATTTAGGTTTCATAGGTTATGAAAAGATCATGATTCGTCTTACCAGAAATGACTACGAACCGGATCTTTGCTTTTTTAATAAGGAAAAAGCAAAATCTTTTAAAGATGATACCAGCCTTTTCCCAGCTCCAGACCTGGCGGTTGAAATAGCTTCTCCAAAGACCATTGACAGAGATAGGGGCATTAAGTATCAGGACTATGCTCAGCATAAGATAAGTGAATATTGGATTATCCTGCCCGAAGAAAAAACAGTAGAACAATACTTGCTTTCTGAAGAAAAAGGAGTATATGAACTTACTAAAAAATCAGACAGCGGTTTGATTGCCCTTAAGTCCTTGCAGGGGCTTGAAATTTCGATACCTGCCATCTTTGATCGAAAATTAGCGCAGGAAGAAGTACTCCGGATTTATACTGGGGCTTGAAATTCTATTTCCTTGGATAGTCTGGTTGGATTAAATCCCAAAGATTGCCGTAAAGGTCCTCGAAAACGATTACTTTCCCAAAAGGTTCTAAGATAGGTCCTCGCACTATTTTTACATTGTTCTTTTGTAAGTTGAGGTGATCACGGTCAATGTCATCGGTGTAGATGAAAAGGAAAACACGGCCACCGGTTTGATTTCCTACGCGGCTCAATTGTTCTTCATTTTTGGCTTTGGCAAGCAGTAATGAAAAATCGCTGCTGCCTTTTGGTCGTACACGCACCCAGCGTTTAATGTCGCTAATCTTAGTATCTTCGATTAAATCGAATTGCAGCACTTTTGTGTAGAACTGTATCGCTTCGTCATAACCCTTTACGACGAGAGCTATTTGGAAAATTTGTTGATTCAAGATTTATTGGTTTAAGTATTTAGCAATGTCTTATATTATGGTTCTAAAAAGTTTTAGTTGCTCAACGTTTTATTTATAATATCTGTAAATTCCAATGCTTGTCTAAAAAGAAAAAAGTGATCGCCATCAAGAAATTTGAAGTTTACCGTTGGTTCGAACTCATTCTGCCAAGTTTTTACCTCCATTTCTGTCATATTATCTTCTTTTCCATTGATGACGGTAACAGGAATATTCAATTTAGGTCTGGGAGAATAAGTCCAGTTTTCCACGGCTTCAAAATCTGCTCTTAAAATAGGTTCGAAGAAACTAAACAGACCTTGATTTTCCAGGACTTCTTTGGGTATTCCACCCAAATTTTTAAGTTTTTCTTTAAAAGCATTTTGTGGGAGTAAATGTATTTTTTCAGACTTGGGAATAGAAGGGCCTTTTCTGCCGCTTAAAAAAAGATGACATGGAAGGGGGTGATTGGAGTCTTTGATCTTATGACTTAGCAAATAAACGAGCAGGCTGCCCAGGCTATGTCCAAATAAAGCATACGGAGGGTTTAAGAACGCTTTGACCTGTGTCCAGGCATCCTCACAAATTTCATCCATGTTTCTCAGAAGCGGAGAGCGAACGCGTTTTCCCCTTCCGGGAAGTTCGATGGTATTGAAGCGGATTTGTGGGTGTAAGTATGGTTCCAGAGGTTTGTAGCAAATGAAACTGGCTCCTGAAAAGGGAAACCCAATAAGTGTAATTGATTTTGAAGTATCTTCCATGAATAATGAATTAATTATGGTTCTTTGACAAAAATTGTGATAAAATGAAGTTTAAAAATGATAACCCCTTCAGCCACCAGTGCCTTCAGGTTTTATCATTTTTAAACTCCACACAATTTGTCAAAGAACGTTAATTTTTAACAATTCTCAACTTGAAAATGTGTAGGAAAAAGTCATGCCGCTACGCGGCGATATTTTCTTTTGAGGGAGGCCTAAAGGGCTAATTTGCGAAGCAAAATAGCCCTTTAGGCCTCCCTCGCAAAGGAATTTCCCGCTGCAGGCGCGTTTATTTTCAAAGCGAGAATCCCTAAATTTTAATGAATCGCAAACTGAATTAATTACATCTGTTCATCTGCCTTTTTTATATATCTCTCCTCCTTTTTTATATCCTAACAGAACATAAAATGTAGCATTTTTGTATTGCAAACAAAAAAAGCAATCGCCATGAATAGAAAAAATTTTTTACGAAAAACACTACTCGGAGCAGCTGGTCTGGCTGTAGGGAAATCCGTTTTAAATGCTAAAGAAAATACAACGGCCCGGTCTACTTATGATAAATTAATGGATCAGGTTGGATTCAATCATTTACCAAATAAAGAGGTTAGAACTATGAAATCTGTATTGCATAAAGCAGCAACCAGAGGCCACGCCAATCACGGCTGGTTGGACTCCCATCATACATTTAGCTTTGCTAATTATTACAATCCTGATCGCATGAATTTTGGAGTACTTCGGGTACTTAACGATGATGTAGTCGCTCCGGCACGTGGCTTCGGCCGCCATCCTCACGACAATATGGAAATTATCTCCATTCCTTTAGAAGGCGATCTGGAACATCAAGACAGCATGGGCAACAAGGCTGTTATCAAACAAGGTGATGTACAGGTGATGAGTGCCGGAACGGGCATCATGCACAGTGAGTATAATAAGAATAAAGACAAACAAGTGAAGTTCTTGCAAATCTGGGTATTTCCGAATCGCAGAAATGTAGAACCTCGTTACGATCAGATCACTCTTGAAAAAGAGAAGCTAAATAACCAATTTCACCAGATCCTCTCGCCTGATGCCAATGATGAAGGCGTGTGGATTCACCAAAACGCTTGGTTCCATCTCGGAAACTCAAACGAAGGGTTTAACGAGACTTACAAGATCAAAGATTCTAATAATGGCGTATATGCCTTCGTTCTTGAAGGTAAGGTGACTATTAACGATCAGCCTTTAGGCCAACGCGATGGCTACGGTGTCTGGGATACCGAGTCCATCCATATAAAAGCGGACAGTAATGCCAGGGTGCTGTTGATGGATGTGCCTATGCGGTTAACGGCCAACGGTTAACGGGGAACGGGGTTTGAGGCCTTCGGCCATCAAGGCCGAAGGCCTTTAAATTCGTTTCCCGTTAACCGTTAACCGAATTAACTTCTGAGTAGATTTTTTTCGCTGCCGAATTTGCGAATGCTTAGCAAGATGCCGAGGGCCGCAAATGCGAGTAAAGAAAAAAACACGATCACTAAATATGAGGTGGAGATGGTGCCTGCGATAATTTCTCTGGTAGCCAGGGCAATATTTAAAATAGGAACCAGGGCCGTCAAAAAGTTTAGTTGAACTTCTGGTAGTATACCTGCAATTAAAGGAACGATAACTACGAAAGTTAGGGGTTGAATGATGCTTTGGGCTTCCTTAAACGATTTGGCATACACACATATAGGGATGAGCAGACCCGCGAAAAATACGGCTAAGGGGATCATCATGGCGATCACCAAAAAGATAGCGCCTGGGTTAAGCAATTGCAAAACAATAGACTTCAAAAATTGAGGCAGGTCAGGGTTAATTTGTAGGGCTACAAAAATGCCCAGTATGGTCAATAGGCCTGATAATAATCCACTCAATGCGATTACGCCCATCTTGCCTAGTAATATCTGTAAGCGACTAACCGGCATACTCAAGATGGTTTCTATTGTCCCTCGTTCCTTCTCTCCGGTAAATAAATCGATAGCTGGGTACATCGCTCCGAACAAGCAAAATAATACAAAAAAATAGGGGAGCAGCCCGCCCGCCATTTTACCCAACGACTCCTTGGTTGAATACACATTATATAGAGAAACGTCAATCGGGTTAATGCTTTCTCTGCTGGCCTTTAAAGAATCGAGGCGATTTTGCAAAACAACGCCCTCAAAGCGATCAAGCGTAGTTCGAATACGCTGGTAGAGGAGGCTATCTTGTGTAGCATTAAAGCGGACTTCGAGCTCAACGGTTTGCCATCTTTCCAGTTGTTGGTCAAAGTCAGAAGGGATGATCAGCGCAATATCGAGACTGTCTTCCCGGATAAGTTGGTTATATTTATAGGGCTTTATGTTCTCAAGGATTAAGATGTCTTTACGGAGTTTTAGGTCATCAACCAGTTTTTTTCCATTATCATTTGAAGTAATTGCCATTCTAATGATTTGTTTCATAATGGTTTCCGAGTTCCCTTTTGTCAGGCTTGTCGTTAGTGAAAGGATTACAGGGATAAGCAGTAAGGGGACGAAGATCATGATCATCAGTGTTCTTCGGTCGCGAAGGGTATCTTGTAGTTCTTTAGAAAATATTGTCCAGAGGGTACGCATTAAAAGTAGTTTTTAAATGGCAATTAGCGATTAGTTGTTAGCTGTTTGTAAATTGCTAATTGCCACTCGCTATTTTGGCAATGATAATAAAAATTATCCGGCAACACTGGTGTTTTTAATAAAATAGTTGTACTTTTGCATTCCGAAAAAAGGAAGGGCATGAGGGTTCTTTCTTTGTTGACTCAAGTTGTGATGAATTAGGAGGGGTTTGTGAAAAACGGAGCTGATAGGCGAAGTTTTGAAACAAAAAAACCGACGATTTAGCTTCCTTTTAAGGAATTGCGATTTGTATTAATTAAATGGCGAGGTAGCTCAGCTGGTTAGAGCGCAGGATTCATAATCCTGAGGTCGAGAGTTCAAGTCTCTCTCTCGCTACAATGAAATATGGGGCTCTTTTCGTGAGCTGCAAACTTATAGGCAGCTCAGCTGGTTAGAGCGCCCGTACAAGATGTCGAGAGTTCAAGTCTCTCTCTTTAATTTGTCTTTGTAGCAAAAAAAGTGGTAAGCTCACTCTGATTTTGCCATAAATCCGGGGTATTGGTTATCACTTCCCTCTCTTTTTTTCTTTCCTGTCAAGTATCTGGGGGCTACAGTGTGTCTTTCTTCTCCTGTAGTATTCAGTCAGCCTCCAAAGAAATCATTCCCGATTCTTTCCAATGGTTTGAAGATGGATTGCTTTGTCGGGTGCTCGAAGAATGGATTTTCTTATGGTACTTTCCAGGGCTATCTATACAAAGCTTGAGTGTTTTGAAAAAAACTTCTTTTTAAGAAAACCAAGTACTTTTTTTGTAAATCAAAAGCTGATGGATTTATTCATCAAATATGATTACAAATTGTAACTTTTTTAACAAGTTCTGCAAAACATGTCAAAGAAAAAGGGTTTTCTTTGACGCTTTTGTGAATGGTGTCAAAAAAATACAGAAATCTAGCCAGGAATTTTTTATAAAGTGAAAAAAATACCCATTTCTATTCAAGAACAGGCAAGGAACAGCGTTGAGCAGTACAATCAGGAAAATCAAACGCAATACCTAATCCACTTCAGAGGCAGGTTTGCCTATTTGGATCGGATGGATAAAAATGTTAACACTCAAATCGGGCTTTTGGCTTTTGATCCCCAAACCCAAAAATGGGCTTTTACCGTTTTTAAATACAGTTCTGGAAAGTACGATCCTGATGAATGGATGTTTCCCGGGCGGGACTTGCTCGACGGTACTATCGAAGGAGCCATGAATGCAGGTATGCACATCTATCCTCCTTCACCAGGGCTCCGCTTTGGATGTAATCCCTTGGGTTGCCGGCTGGTCCTTTTCTTACTGCCCATCAGGATCATTTCCTTGCAGCTTAAAAAACTTTACTAAAATTGAGCAAAAGCGAGATTTATTGCGAAAAGTACGGGTACATCCGTAACGGCGAATTCATTCGCCGAAGAAAACTACAACATCCTACTTGGCGAATAAATTCGCCGCTACTAATTGCAAAAAAATGAAGCAAGAAATTAAGACAGAATACAAAAATCGATTACCGCATATTGCTCCGATTGGAGCCACTTTCTTTGTTACTTTTCGACTGGGGGACAGCCTGCCGCAAGCAGTGATTCAGCGGTTGAAACAGCAAATGGACAGTAAGATTGAGCAATTAAAAAGGCAACAACCCAAGGGATACAAAGAAAAAATCAGACAACAACACAAATTGTTTTTCAAGCAGTATGACCACCAACTTGATGAGCTACCTTTCGGAAACTGTTATCTGAAACAGCCCGAAGTGGCTAAAATTGTAGCTGATAAATTACACGATCTGGATGGCAGTAAATATGATCTGATAGCCTATTGTATTATGCCGAATCATGTTCATTTATTATTCGATACGTCCATTCAGATAGTGGACAAGGACGGATTTTATTTAGAAGAAGTGCCTGAAAATTACACTCAATTGTATCAAATCATGAAGTCAATCAAAGGCAGTACTGCATATCTTGCGAATAAGCTTCTGAATCGAACAGGAACGTTTTGGCAGAAAGATAGTTATGATCATTTCATCAGAAATGAAAAGGAATTCTGGAATATCATCCGCTATATTCTGCAAAATCCTGTTCGTGCTAATTTGGTTGAAAAATGGGAGGATCATAAGTTTACTTACCTGGCGAATAAATTCGCCGGTACAGTACACCTGTAACCGCGAATAAATAAAATGGCAGGGCTAACGAATACACCTTCTTTCAAAGGAGACCACATCTCTCAAATACCGGCTTTGCAGTTACTGCAAAACCTGGGATTCACCTACCTCACACCAGAGGAGGCCCTGGAAATACGCGGCGGGAAAACAACTGGGGTACTACAGGAAAGTGTACTTCGGTAACAGCTTATAACTATCAACTCCATCACGTATAAGAATAAAGAATATCCTTATACCGATAGTAATATTTCAAGCGGTATTCAAGCCCTTAAAAGTGCACCACTCCAAGAGGGCATGATTGCCGCTAATGAATTTATCTATGGTTTGCTAACGTTAGGCCTCTCATTAGAACAGACTATTGAAGGAGATAAAAAAGCTACCCTACTTTAAATCCCAAAACAAGATTCATTATGATTACTCAAGACAAGTTAGTAACAACGAAGTTTAGATTACTTCACTTAAGTAATTCAGGGGCGATTTTCTACCTGTTTTTTTACGCTTGTTTTTTCCATCGCTTCACCGCATGTAAATAGGCACTGGGCTCAGAATAGCCTAACAGGTAGGCAATTTCCAAGGTTTTCATTTTGTTCCCTTCCGATAAATAGAAGGCCATTTCTTTTTTTATGTCATCTGCAATTTTTCTAAAAGACAGGCCTTCCTGGCTGAGTTTTCGCTGAATGCTCCTTTGGCTGAATGGAAACAGCTTTGCTACCTGCTCAAAGCTTGGCAATTCCGGCTTACACATATTTAAGGTCATCGCTCTTACCTGTCGGGAGAATTCCCCATAATCTGCAGCTTGGTTGGTCAGCATCAACATGAACTTAGGCAAGATAATATCGATTTGTTTAATGCGCCTGTGGTTGATCTCTGCCGTCAGAACTTCGCTGTCAAAATAAATCGAATGGACCGGTCCTCTAGTCAAGCCCACATCTAGTGACTTTAAATGAGCTTCCGTTGGGGCGTACGGTAGTTGTAGCTCCAGCAAATACGTCTCCGGGACCATCAGTTTTAGTTCCCGGTACATAAAACAAAAAACAGCATCTAAAAGATGGCCGCGTACATGATCGTTCTCAATCGGGCTGTGCAATTGAATAGCGTAGGTACTTCCCTCTTGTTTGGTTTTTAAATAGACCAATGGAAAGGTCTCATCCAGATATTTTTTCAGGAATAGAATGGCTTGCTCAATGCTTGAACAATTTAACGACAATTCTGCGATTAAGCCCAGTGCTTTCAAATTGAGGTAACAGCCATAGTCCCATCCCAAATTGGGGTTGTTCGATCGTTGGAGTATTGCTTTGAATACGCCTAAAAACGCTTCCTTAGTAACTCGATTGTCGAACGTACAAACATCAAGTTCAGGATTGGTTAGATGCTGCCTTAGCCCAGACTCAGCGATGCCTAGCAAACTTCCGTAAGCAAATAAATTGGCAATATGTGGTGCAGCAATTTTCATATAATATCCAGCATAATAAACTTGGCGTAAAATATCAATTTTTCAGATTCCGGGAAAACTAATTTTGCTGTATAAAAAAAATAATCATGAATCAATTACAGCAATCGCTCCTCGCCAATGCCTTGTTTTCAGGTGTTTCCGGTACGCTTCTCCTTGTCTTTCATGCCCAGCTCGCAGACTTATTTAGCCTTGAGAACAGCACTGCATTTTGGATCATCGGCATCGCCTTGCTCTATTTCACAGCAACTATTGTGTACGAAATAAAAATGCAAGGGCCAAGAGCTGTTCTTTGGATCATCGCACAAGACTTTCTCTGGGTGATCGCCAGCCTTGTTTTACTCGTTTGGAATCCTTTTTTAATTTCTTTTGCCGGAAATCTCATCATTGCCCTTGTGGCTTTGGGGGTATTGTTAATGGCGATCAATCAATCGGTAGCCTTGGCAAAAGTAGATAATAGCCCGGATACTCCAGAAATGAAACAGATCCAGTTTGAACGTGTCTTTAGCATGGACAAACAGGCTACCTGGGAGGTGATCGCAGATGTAGCAAACTACCATCAGGTAGCCCCGAATATCGACGATGTGAAAATCATTTCTGGCCATGGTGCAGGAATGGTGCGTGCTTGTTCTCATGGCAAGGATAGCTGGACGGAAACCTGTACATTATGGGAGGATGAAAAAAGATATGCCTTCGAAGTCAACACGGCTGCACCCGACTATCCCTATCTTTTTAAATATTTGCATGGGTATTGGGAAGTTGAAGAAGTGGAACCGGCTACTACCAAGGTAGTGCTGCGTTTTAGGTTTCAATACAAAAGCAGACTGCAAAATTTATTAATACACCCGTTTCTAAAGGGGAAATTCACTACAATTGTGGAGGAACTTTTGGGTAATTGGGAAAAACTTGTTTTGTGAAAAGGGGCTAAGAACTAAGTTGAATAGCCCAAAAGTTCATAGAGGCATTAGTCATTGCTACTTTTAATTAACCGACTTGGAATAGCTTCCCCGTCACCCAATACAGGTCTATTGCACCAGACTTTTTGTCGGTATCAAGTTTAAAGGGTGTTTCTCCAAACGGGAGGCTCGCCAGGTATTCATCACCCACCTTTTTAATGTCATTTAAAAAGTGAATGCCCCATTCCTTTTGATTCATGGGTTCGTTCAATTACGCCCATACTGAGTGGCACAGGCAATTGATGAGTACACTTTGTACCTTGTAATTCCTTAATTCAGGCATGATTTTGTCTTTTAAAAAGTGAATGAAATTCCTTTCTTACATTTTAGACAAAACCCAAAATGGGTGTGTGACAGATATTGGTGTTTTTTCAATAACCAATTGTAAAAAAAAGACCCGGAGAATTTCCGAAAAATAAAGGGGTATCTGCTCTTCAAACCACTCATGAAAAACTAGCAAATGAATTGTGAACTACCCGGGTAGTCATTTCAAGATTATCTAAAAATATGGAATTACAGAGGCTACACCAATTGAAGTGAAGTTGTATTGTGCTCAATGATCCGGATTGATACGACTCCTTTATGATAATAAGCCATCCCCTTTGGCGCTTCTTGGTTCTTATGATTTCAGGATTAACAACTGCTTTCTGCCTGCAATATCAATTTCCGTTACAGGGTTTAAGTAGTTCACGGAATTGGGCTACCAAACAGATGATAGCTATTTTGCGCTGAATCAAGGCGCGAAAACCGCGCTTGGCCTTTGTTAAGTAAGGCTTTGAGCAACGCAGAGTCAGCGCAAAAGAGCATCATATGGTTATGTAGTTTAATTCCGTGAACTACTTAAGTCATTATTGGGGTCAATGACTATGTTTTCATCTGCAAAGTCAGCCCATTGTCCAGGCCAGAGAAAGCAACACGCATTTTGGCTTCTCTCTTTTGGTGATTGGGCGTAATTCTTCTGATAAAACATACTCAGGAATTCGCAGGCAACTGGTTAGCGCTGTCAGGTCAAAAGGGATAAAAAGCAAGCAGTAAAGGGTTCCAAGAAAGACACATAGTCCGGTTCATAATTTTAGTTAGTTTAGAGTTAGTTGTATATAGCTTGAAAAAAATAATTGAGTATTTGACATGCTCTTTACTACGCACTCTTGAAAATTTTACAGATATTAACTTCTTATAAGTGCATATTTAGTGCAGCAGTGCTAGTAGTGCATTTTTTTTAGTATAAAAGCGCCATTTTTATTATGAAATTAAAAGAGAAGATTCTTATTAAGGCTGTTGAGTTGTTTAACGAAAGGGGAATATCTTCAACATCACCAAATCAAATAGCTGCTGCATTGGATATTAGCACTGGTAACTTGACTTATCATTTTAAAACCAAAGCAATTTTAATAAAAGAAGTTTATGAAAAAATGTACGAAGACTCGCGTGATTTTATAAAACTGGAAGGATACTTAACTTTAGAGGATTTTAGGAGGATTTTTATTGCTTTCCGGGGTTTTATGCGAGAACACAGTTTCTTTTTTCAAGACTTATTTTTCATTCTTAATCATTATCCTGAAGTGGGCAAATTATATGAAGAATCCAATTTAATGCGCCTGGAACGAGGAAGGTTACTTTTTGAACATTATATAGAAACGGGTAGGATGATCCCGGAAAAAGAAGGGATAAATTATGATTTTTTAGCCCATAATGTATGGATGGTCGCAGCCTTTTGGAATCTGCAAAGCAAGATTTTTACTCCGGGTGTTCTATTCGATAAACCAATGGGTTTGGTGGATATGACATGGTATATGATCTTACCTTATCTTACCAAAAAGGGAAAGGAGGAGTACGATCAAATCAATGATTATTTGAAAAAAAACAAATAAAACAGGAAGTTCTCAAGAGTAGCCCAGATAGAAATAACCCATATGATTGATTTTAAGAAACTGAAACAACTCTATAATTTTGGAAAGGATTTAACCATTTCGGATATACAAACCATCCTGAAAAGTTCAAAAGTACGGCTGTTTGCAGCTGAGGAATTCCTAGTCATCGAAGGACAAAAAAGAAAAGAAGTACTGGTAAGCAAGTTTATATTTTAGAAGATCCATCGGGGAAATGCTTCATCATGCAATCCTATTCTCAAAAAATAGATAACAATCTACAATTAGAAGATCTGGAAACTTTAGGGAATCGCTTAAACCTCCCGGCAGGATGGTCGTACAAATCAGTTGTACTAGAAGCGGATTTTGTTCTGGAAAGCCAAGATGGTTTTGCAGAGTTGGTTTCCGATGAATTGGAAAATGCCTATCAGTATTTGAATGAGGGCTGCCTCTAAATCACTTGTTTAATGGCAGCGATGCTCGCTCGTTTTGAAAAATAAACGCGCCTTCTATGAATGGAGCCGAGAGGGCCATTCAAAAGAAAATATCGCCGCGAAGCGGCGTTTATTTTCCAAAACGAGAATTACTGCCATCAGCTGCTAAAGAATAAAGTCAATTATATATATTTGCAGAAAAGTGTTGTAAGACAATAAATTGTATTCACAACAGCATTTTTCAGAATAACTCGTGAGTCAAGTCATAAAATCAATAGAATGAAGATCTTTACTATCAGTTTACTACTAGCCCTTTGTGCTGGCTTTTGCTCTGCACAATGTGCTATTAATGAGGTTGAAATTAGAGTTGAAGTTACTACCGATATGTATGGCGGCGAAACTTCCTGGACCATTACAGACCTGGCCGGCACCGTTATTCTTGAAGGTGGCCAAGGGGGCGTTTATCAAAACAACACCAGCTACTCGGACAGTATCTGTGTCGCTGCTGACGGCTGCTTTTTCTTCGAGATATACGATACCTACGGGGATGGGATTTTTGCCCCAAACGGGTATGCGGTTTATGTCGATGAGATGCTTGTGGCAAGCGGTGCCGATGATATCGGAAGTTACGCCATTGCCACCGTTTACTGCCCTGAAGCCTGTAATATGGTACTTAATGCCCTGAATGATTTGCAAGGGCATATTAACGGAAACATCACGCTCTCGGATAGCGAGTTGCTGCAGATCAGAGATATGTTCAACCAATTCCCGGAATGTCTGTCAGAAAGCGAGGAAATGATATTACTTGGAAAAAGTGTAGTTGAAGATTTTGATGATCAGATTGGAGCACTTTTCACGACTCCTAATACGCAAAACGGCTTTCCCAAGGATCCCGCGGCCGCTCCCGGCCTGGAGGTAGAACGAGCCATGGTCGCCCTTCAACAAGGGATAATTGAATATGTTTTTACACCTGAGGTATACGACGCTTACCCTCAACACATCAACGGTTGGAAGTTCAATTCCTGCTACAATTTTCCGGGATATGTTGACCCGCCAGGCGATTCCACTGTGAGTAATACGATGTTAATCCTCGCAAATTTCGAGGATCCGGACGGGATGAACCCCTACTTTAATATCAATGGAGACGGCACGGAACATGCTTTACGCCCAACCGGATTGTATCTGTCTCCCGGAACGGTTGCCAGTGTTACTGTACCGGAAAGCCTGGTTGGAAAGGATTATTATGTTAGAGTGGGTTCCCACGAATGGGATTTAAGCAATAAGTCCGTTTTTAAACGCCTGGACAGGATCTCAAGAAAATTCCCGATCAGTTCAAATGTCATTGAGGTGTTTAATCCTCTGGGAGGTGCCATCTCGATTCTTGTTCCCTACGGGGCCACCGAGGGAATCGTAGAAGTAAGTGTGAATAATGGTGTTGAAGCCCCTTTCTTTTCGCTGAAGTCGTTTTATGAAACCCCTGATTTCGATGCCGAAATGGATAAGCCTGGGCCATGGGCTGTATTTGAAACCGAAAATGTGATGTATACTATTCCCAAACATTCCATCGTACCCGGGCAGTATGATCTCATGCAAACCCTGCAGGATTGGGAAACGGCTGTTCGAGGGGTAAATTCTATCATGGCCAGACAAATCATTCCCGATAAGCACAATATGTACATGATAGCAGATTTAATTATTAGAGGGGATGCGTTTTCAATCGGTTATCCAATGTCTAACACCCCACTCAACTATACCAATGTACCTGGACCGGCTTATTTCATTGACGGCCCAAGCCCCAATGACGAAACTAATTTTCACGAAACCGGCCATGCACTTGCTATGTCCAAGTTTCCGGGAGAAATAGAAGCTATCGTGAACTTCCCATACATCATGGCCTTGAACTATGGCCTTAACGTAGATTTAGACGAAGCGGTGAATTATAGCTTTGTGCCCAACACCTTTGACATTGACAAAACTGCCACCCACAGAATGGTATCAAATACCTTTGGAACGGAAAGAAACATCTCCAACACCACAATGGATGAGGTGAGGTACCAACACCGGGGCTACGGACACTATTTTGAAATAGTCAACTTATTAGGCTGGTGCCCGCTCAGGAACTTCTGGAAGCAGGAATTCATTGACTTCGAAAACGGAATCGATCACGGTATCAACAACCAAGACATCGACAGTAGGATCACCCGATTGTGTGTCGCTGCTCAAGCGGATTTGCGTCCTTTATTTCATGTCTTCGGAATTCTTCCTCAAGATTCAATTGCGGTTCAGGATACCTTTGACCAAATGGGTATTCCTCCTTCCCTTGCGATTTATGACCGGCTTCAAGCATATTTCGACCTGATACCGGAGGATAATGCGGAATTTATCGATTACGCCCAATTTGTCTACCCTAATCTTTATACCGATGGCCCAACCGCAAATCCGGATTATGGAGTCGGATGGCATTACCAAAAGTCGCTAACTTATGACGCAGCCGAAGCCCAACAAAGAGCTGGCATACTTCAGAGCATTATTGACCTTTATTACCCAAACGGAGAACCTACAGGCAATAATATCGCCGATGTCTGTTGCTCACTCGACACCATGAACATCAACATGGTAAATGACGAGCTGGTGGTAACTGGAGGGGTAGAACCTTATGATATTTCCATTGATACCTCCGGAAATATTAAGACCGTCACTGTAACCGACTTCGATCACTGCGTAGTTACTGCTGAATATATTATTAACAGGTTATCTGAGATCACCGAAATTGACCTAAAGATTTTTCCAAACCCTACTTCAGGTGAGGTGCAGATTGATCTCGGCACACTCAAGAATCAAGTCAATATTACCACTATTGATTTGTATGGAAGAGTGATCCAATCAACCACTACTGTCGCTGGCGGAATCATCTCCTACCAACTACCTGAACCGGTGGGGGTTTACTTCTTGAAGTTAACCCTCCCGGATGGTCGATTTAGTTGTTTCAGGGTCATAAAAAGGTAGAAGTTTAATTCACATTCTAATGCACAATGACCTTTTGAGATAAACCGCTATGCATGTCTTTTGAATAACCAAAGACGGTATAAACACCTGGAGGCAAATCGAGTTCTATATTATTTATACCTTGATGCATCTCCGGTTGAGAAAAAACCGTTCTACCTAGATGGTCAAAAACGAATATGCCTAAATTTTGATGTGTATTGGTGCTAATATAAAAGTTTCCGTTATTGGGATTAGGATAGACCGTAAATGAATCCTTTTCAATTCCTGCCGTTTCGTTTACAGTCGTAACCTCATCACAAACTAAGTCAAAAAGGAAATCCCGAACAAACCATATCGTGGTATCCATATAGGCCTCAGCCTCTGAGATTTGATTTAGGATAAAAGGAGTGTGGTTGGCACCTTGCCATATATAAAAATCATTAACTATTCCATACTGATCTAGTTTGGAATGAATAGAAGAGCTTCCATCAACATCTACTGCAATGTTTAGAAGGGTTAAGCTCTCTGAACCGTAAGGAACAATACTGTCGCTGGTACCATGCATACTTACGATAGGTGTCGTTATGTTAGGATTAATCCAAGCGGTATCCAAAATAGCACCACAGAGGCTAATCACGCCCGCAATATTCTGAGCATAGCCTTGATTTCCACTATTCCCCTCAAAACCACCGCTAGCTTGAAATAGCGAGTCAATTTCTATGGGTACTTCACTTAGCTCATCAAAATGGGCGATCTGTAATGCCGCAATTGCACCAGCAGAAACGCCTCCTATATAAATTCTTGAAGTATCTATTTTAAAATCATTAACTGTAGCCGCATCCTTATAGAAATAGCGAATGGAAGCAGCCATGTCATGGGTAGCTTTCAACACGGCTTCATAAACGTTTGAAAGGTCACTATTGACAATAAGATCTGTTGACAGACGGTAGTCAATGGCAGCCGTAACGTAGCCTCGTTTAGCAAATGCCCTACTTAGCTTTACAATATCTGGGCTGGTTTTAGAACCTAAGATAAACCCTCCCCCAAAAGCCCAAATAATCAATGGCCGGGCACTCAGTGTGTCACCATCAGGTTGGTAGACATCCATGAATAGTTCCTGGATGTTGTTCGAATCAGGTAGTAAAGGTTGCGGAGCTTCACCAAATTTAATATCCGAGACTAAGTTGACATTAAATAGCGTGTCATAATAGCGTTGACCATCGCATTCTTGCGCACGCAACCCAACCGATAAAGTTAGCAAGAGGTATAATAAAAGTAAATTTTTCATCTTATCAATTTAAGTAGTAAGGCAAAAAAATTGGTAGAATAATTTTTTTTAGTTCGGAAGATATTTCCAGCACAATCTCCAAGTATTCAATTGTTTAGTCAATATCTTTCGAACAAAATTATTCTACAAGCAATTTTGATTTGCCGCTTATAATAAAAAAAATACGTTGAGGGACAAGCAAACTAGAACCTAGTTGACCTTCCCTCAAGCAATTATGGAGTAGTGGCACTCAAGTGTTATTCAACTTTTACTTCATCAGGAACGTCTTGTTGTGAAAGTTCATTTCCATTTTCATCCACATATACTACTAATTTCTGTGCACCTTTTCTCAACCGCAGCCGATAGAAAACCTCACTTTTTTGCAGTACGGTAATTTGTTCCCCACTATTTAATGTATAGCTTGCGTAATTGCTTTCTGCAGCACTTTTTATTTCTGCCGGAAGTTTAGATCCCGCGTAGTAAGTAGTTGCAGTAGTTCCTGCACCGCTTTGGTAATATTTTGCCCTTGCCTTTTGACCATTGTTCTTGAAATTGGCTACGTAGCGATCTAAGGTTTTATTCCGACCTTTCGCGCTTTGTTTTTCCCATACCGTAACCGTTATACCTGGAAAATACGTCGCTTGACTGCTAATCACCGCCGCGGGTACCTCGTTGGCATCGATTGCTTGAACGGTCCCACTAAATTGAGCTTGTACTACTAAAGTTGAGGCAAAAAACGCCAGAAGGAAAAAGATGTTTTTCATGATAAAAAATAGTTTAAAAGTTAAAAAATCAGAAAATAAATACTTGATATTTAGGCAGTTGACAACAGGCAAATAACTTGTTACAACCTTTTGAATAGCTTTCTTAGTTGATGATTATTACCCTTCTATTCGTTTGTTGATACAAATAAAAAGGCAAAAACCGGGGGATCAAAGTTTATTCAACCATCTGTTCGAATTACTCAATTACTGGCAGGTAAAGTTGAATTTACAGGTTTTTGAAGGATTTAAACCATTCATTGAATGATGCACCATTGACATCCTGCTGGCAGAGCTGCCAATGATGCATACTTGCCGAGGAAATCAATTATCGGGAGGGTAAGATTGACGCTATCCAATCAATTGCCTGGCTAACCAAGCTAAGAGGTAACTATCCTGAAGCCGAAAACCTTTATAATCAGATTATCGAAGAAGCAAAACGTAATAATTATCAATTGGGATTGGCACAGGGATTGAGCGGTATGGGTGTTTTAAACATGAATCAAGGCGATTAGGAGAAGGCGTCAGACTATTATTTAAAAAGCCTCAATATTATTGAAGAAATAGGAAATAAAAATGGAATAGCAAGCTCTTACAACAATATTGGGAATATTTATCACCCATTATCACTCTGATCATGTGATGGACTTACCCAACGCGATCAGCCGTTCATGGCAACGCGGAAGAGCATTCGACCTAAATATTTATGGACCTGAAGGTTTAAATGAGTTGATGGCTTCGGTAGATGCCTTTCTTGAATTAGATAATGAATACCGATTAGCCCATCATGGTATTGAGGTAATGGATACAGTTTATGCCGATGGAATTACCAATGAGTTTAGCGTTGCGCAAGATTCATATAAACTTATTTACGAAAAGGATGGCATCCGTATTACAGCGTTCGATGTAACACATCAGCCTATTGAGCCTGCCGTTGGGTATAAAATCGAATACATGGGTAAAAAAGTTATTATCAGCGGTGACACCAAAAAGAATGAATTGCTGACTGAAATGGCACAGGATCCGATTTATTGGTGCACGAAGCGATGCTTATGGATTTTCAGAAGATGCTAGTCTCGGCAAATAAAGATGCAGGGCTTGAGCGCAATGCAATAATCATCACCGACATACAAGATTACCACACGAGTCCTGCCGAATTTGCTGAGATTGCACTCAAAGCGAATGTAAAACAAGTCGTATTAAATCATTTAGCACCTATTCCAGATAACAGGGTATTGAGAAAAGCGTACCTGGATGAAATGACTGCGTTCGATGGAAAAATACATCTGGCTAATGACGGGGATGTATTTATTGTCGAATAACTCGATACCTAATCGGGAGGCAAGGAATAACAACTAATATTTTAACCAACCGAATTGGTGTGCAAAGATTTCTGATTCAATAAATTAACGTTAGGTTTGACTATTTGACACTAAAAATCAGTGGCTAAAAATAATTACAAACGGTTAATAACGGCTAATAACGGTTTGCAACGGCTCCCAGCCCGCTTCTCGGCACTTACCAGGCTAAAGCCCTATCTGTTTTGCGATTCAAGGATTTTTTTAAGATATTTAAGGGAAAGGTATACGAATTAGGCGGTAGTATAGCGGGTTAGGGGGGTGTTCAAGGCCATAATAAGGAACCCAATCCGACAATTTTTTGTAGATTAGGATAGGAATAAAAATAAAAAAATATCGATGACCATAGAAGCAAGAAAATATCAGCTGATAGAAGAGATTATGCAATTATCAGATGAACAGGTTCTGAGAAAATTTGAAGAAATACTCAAAGAGTATCATGATTCTATGGGATCTATATGGTATCTAATCAAGCCAACCAGCGAAAAAACGGATATTGATCGGTTAATAAAAGAACAAGGGTTTAAAGGTATTGATAAAGCTAAGATGGATAAACTCGTGGAAGAAATTGGCATTGAAGAACCCATTGAAGATTTATTAGAAATGATATAGTATGATGTATCTATTGGACACCAACATTTTGCTAATCTACCTAAGAAACCAGAAAACAAAAGATTTTATTGATCAAACGTTCCAGCCCTTTTCGGCTCCGAATATTCCACTCATCTCCGTAGTATCTAAAGGAGAGATCAAATCGATTGGTTTAAGGAATAAATGGGGAGCTGCTCGTCTCCAATCTCTCGATATTTTTTTGGATGAACTGTTGGTAGTTGATATCAATGAACACCAGCTAGCCGCCCAGCCTCCGCATAGGCTCCGGCCGATCGGCTAACGTAACGTTAGGCGAAGAAGAAAACGTTTTTTGCTAAAAAAAGTAAATATAATTGACAGATTTTAGCTAAATTTGGTCAATGAAAGATCTTTATCTAAAAAGATCGATAGAAAAAAAGCTTCTGGAAAGTTTAGTTCCAAATAAAGTTATCGTTAGATGCCCATGCCGGACACACACATAGGCTAAAACGTCCATAGCCAGTAAAAGCTGGCTACACCGTTTAGCGAGACCGTTCTACCCAATTAGAAAAAACCAAAACCCGAAGAAAACCCAACCCGCAAAAACAAAGAGTGCTATCGCACACCTTGTTTTTCTCGCCCGCCCTTACAAATCCCGCCAGAGCTAAAAAATATACTCATAATATGAGATATTGAAATTTAATGCCTACCTTTAGATTTCATAACCAACCTGACTGCCACAACAAAGGCAGTTAATTCATTATGAATAGGATTAAAGCGGTTTTAGAAGAAAAAGGACGGACCCAAGTTTGGTTAGCTGATAAATTGGGGAAGAGTTACAATATGGTCAATTCTTATGCCAGGAATAGAAGACAACCAAGTATTGAAATACTATTTGAGATTGCAAAAATCTTACAAGTAGAACCCCGAGATTTATTGACAACACTTAAAAAGTAAAAGCTTTGTTCGAACAAACCTTTAAAAACATAGACGACATCCTCTGGAAAGACCCCGGATGTGATAGCGAACTCGATTACATCGGACAGTCCTCCTGGATCATGTTCCTGCGCTACCTCGATGAATTGGAGCAGGACAAAGCCGATGAGGCGGAACTCAAAGGCGAAGATTACACTTTCATTCTGGATGAAGCCTACCGCTGGGGCACCTGGGCCATGCCCAAAGATGAGGAAGGCCAGTTGGACCACCACCAGGCCATGACCGGGCCCGACCTGGTGGAATTTGTCAACAGCAAATTATTCCCCTACCTGGCGGCCTTCAAACAAAAAACCGATAACCCGAAGACGATTGAATACAAGATCGGGGAAATCTTCTCCGAACTGAAAAACAAAATCTAGTCGGGCTATAACCTGCGCGAAATCCTGGCATACGCCGACAGCCTGCCCTTCCGGGCTTCTTCCGACAAGCACGAACTGAGCCACCTCTACGAGACGAAGATTAAAAACATGGGGAATGCGGGACGGAATGGGGGCCAATACTACACCCCGCGACCGCTGATCCGGGCGATGATCCAGGTGATTGACCCGCAGATCGGGGAAAAGATCTACGACGGAGCTGCGGGTTCCTGTGGTTTCCTCTGTGAAGCCTACGAGTATATGTACGAGCGCATGGAAAAAACCACGGACCACCTCAAAACCCTGCAAGAGCATACCTTTTACGGCAAGGAGAAAAAGAACCTCGCCTACGTCATCGGCATCATGAATATGATCCTGCATGGCATTGAAGCGCCCAACATCATCCACACCAATACCCTGGGCGAAAATATCCGCGACATTCAAGAGAAAGACCGCTACCACGTCATCCTCGCCAATCCGCCCTTTGGTGGCAAGGAACGCAAGGAGGTACAACAAAACTTCGACATCAAAACCGGCGAAACGGCTTCCCTCTTTTTACAGCATTTTATCAAAAGCCTGAGTCAAGACTTATCGCTTAGTCAAGGAAAGGGGTTTAGTATTAGTAATCTAAAACGAATGCGGCAATTTTACCTGGCCTATCCGAATGGTGCGACACTGTCGCACCATTTGTCCTGGTCGCATTATGTAGAACTGCTGAAAATTGACGATCCGCTTGAACGAAGCTTCTACGAAAAACAATCAACGCTGGAAAATTGGTCGATCAGAGAGCTTCAACGCCAAAAGAAAACCTCCCTTTATCTTCGCCTCGCCGCCTCTAAAGATAAAGAAGGTATCCTTCAACTCGCAAAAGAAGGGCAAACCATACAGCGTCCCGAAGATCTGATGCGCGAACCTTATGTGTTGGAGTTCTTGAAAATACCGGAACCCTACCACCTTTCCGAATCGGAATTGGAAAGTCGACTTATCAGCTATTTGTCAATAAATACCAACTCTACCTCCCCAACCGCGAAGAGCTCAGACGCCTGGTGGAGCAGGAGTTGTATAAACTGGAAGAAGATGAATAAGAAAGCAGCGATTATATTGGAATCTTTAAAAGCGTTGATATGACTTTTCGACAAGCTCAAAGTTCGGATAATCGACAAGCTCGATTGCCAGAGGGATGGGAAATGAAAAAGTTGGGGGAGGTTTGCCGTCTTGTAAATGGAAAAGCCTATAAAAAAGCTGAATTGCTTTCTGAAGGGAAATATCCAGTACTTCGTGTTGGAAATCTGTTTACTAATAATAAATGGTATTATTCGGATTTGGAGTTACATGAAGATAAGTATTGTGATAACGATGACTTGATTTATGCATGGTCAGCATCATTTGGCCCAAGAATCTGGAAAGGAGGAAAAGTAATTTATCATTACCATATTTGGAAAGTAATACCCGATTTTCAATTGGTCACAAGAGACTATTTATTCCATTTGTTTGAATGGGATAAGGAGCAAATTAAATCAGCTCATGGAACGGGAACAACAATGATGCATGTAGGGAAAGGTTCAATGGAAAACCGTGTATTACCCATCCCTCCCCTCGCCGAACAAAAACAAATCGTCGCCCTCCTCGACGCGGCTTTCGCCAAGATCGACCAGGCCAAAGCCAACATTGAGCAAAATATCGCGAATGCGGAGGAGTTGTTTCAATCGAAGCTGAATGCCATTTTTAGTCAGTCTGACCTGAGCGGAGTCGAAGGGAAGGGGAAGGGCTCTGTCTCTTCGGCAGACAGATGGGAGGAACGGAGATTGGGGGAGGTTTGTGAATTAAAAAATGGATACGCATTTAAATCTAAAGAGTTTACAAAAAGCGGAATTAGACTCCTGAGGAATTGTAATATTTTCCATGGTTTAGTTGATTGGAGTAATACGGCATATTATCCCGAATCGGCGTTAGATGAGTTTAAAAGATTTGAATTATTGAAAGGAGATATTGTGCTATCCTTAGACCGTCCTATTATTTCTACTGGTTTAAAGCTTGCTCGAATACGTGATGAAGATGTTCCATCATTATTACTTCAAAGAGTTTTGTGTATTCGTTCAAATAGCATTAATGGTGATTATGTGTTTGCTTAGATGAAGAGTCCAAATTTTATAAAAAAAATTGACCCCGGGAAAAGTGTAGGAGTTCCCCATATTTCACTTAAAGAAGTAAGTAAAATCAAACTCCCCGTCCCTTCAATTGAAAATCAAATTCAAGTTGCATCGTTAGTTAATAGCCTTAAAAAACAAGTGGATAGGATTATTTGCCATTACCATAAAAAGATAAATAACCTCGAAGAACTCAAAAAATCCCTCCTCCAAAAAGCCTTTGCGGGGGAATTGACGAAAAAAGTTGTCCCCTCATGAACGAAGAACAAACCAAATTTGACCTTATAGAACCTTTACTACGTGAGGCAGGCTGGGGCGTTGTTGAAGGCAGCAAGGTTTGGAAAGAATTCCCTATCACACAAGGGCGTATTATTGGACAAAATAGGCGTACACAACCTTTAAAAGCAGATTATGTACTACAGTATAAAAAAAGAAGAATCGGCGTAGTCGAAGCTAAAGCAAGAGATAAGTACTATACCGATGGCCTGGGGCAAGCCAAAGATTATGCGGAGCGCTTGAATATTCGGTTTACCTATTGCACCAATGGCTTGCAAATCTACGGCGCAGATATAAAGGAGGGCACCGAAGGCGATGTGTCCCGCTATCCCACGCCGGATGAGCTGTGGGAAATGACCTACCCCACGCCCAAGGAAGACTACAAAATAGAGATCGAAGATTGGAAAGATAAATTTTACAATATCCCCTTTGAAGACCGGGGCGGTACCTGGTCGCCCCGCTATTATCAGCGCAATGCGATCTACAAAGTATTGAATGCCATCGCTGAGAAGAAAGACCGTATTCTCCTGACGATGGCTACCGGCACCGGAAAAACGGCCACGGCCTTTCAGATCTGTTGGAAGTTGTTTCATGCCAAATGGAATTTGCGCCGAGACGGTGCCCGCGCGCCCCGAATTCTATTTTTGGCAGATCGGAATATCCTGGCCGACCAGGCCTTCAACGCCTTCAATGCGTTTGATTTTATTGATGAAAACATCAAGGTGAGAATCCGCCCCAGCGAAATCAAAAAGAAAGGGCATGCGCCCATGAACGGGAGCATTTTCTTCACCATTTTCCAAACCTTCATGACTGGTTCGGCAAGCTCACCAGATGTATATGAAGCGGAAGAAATTACTACGTCTTCTCCATTAGATGAAATAAGCACCATCGAAGCAGCAAAAGCTTATATGTATATACTTCAATGTAACGATGGCAGTTTCTATACAGGAAGTTCAAAAAATTTGCATCGGCGACTAAAACAACATAAGGAAGGCCGGGGGGCAAATCATACAAGAGCTCAATTACCAGTAAAACTGGTTTACTACGAAACATTTGAAAGAATAGACCAGGCCTTTGAAAGAGAGCATCAGATTAAAAAATGGACTCGTAGAAAAAAAATGGCATTAATTCAAGGTGATATCGCATCCTTGAAGTTATTTGCTAAAAGTTCATCCTCCAAACAGGTGGCAGAGTCCATCGAAGCCAACTTTGGGCAATATCCGCGGGACTTCTTTGACTTTGTCATCATCGACGAATGCCATCGTGGCGGGGCCAATGACGAAAGCTCCTGGCGGGATATTATGGAGTATTTTTCGCCGGCGGTCCAGCTCGGATTAACGGCAACGCCCAAACGCGATGTCAACGCAGATACCTACAAATACTTTGGAGAGCCCATTTATACCTACGCGCTGAAAGAAGGGATCAATGATGGCTTCCTGACGCCCTTTAAAGTCAAAGAGATCCAAACCAATTACGATGAATACACGGTCACCGCTGATGACATTATATTAGATGGCGAAGCCGAAGTGGGCGATGTGTTCACCTACCGGGATTATGGCCGAAAGATCATCATCCAGCAAATCGAGGCCTTTCGGGTGAAGAAGTTTTTGGAACTGATCAACCAGAAGCAAAAAACACTGGTCTTTTGTGCTACCCAAAAACACGCAGCCCTCATCCGCGATTTAATCAATCAACACACCACAAGTACGAACATCAATTATTGTCACCGGGTCACGGCCGATGATGGAAAAATAGGGGAACAACATTTACGGGACTTTCAGGACAATGAAAAAAGCATCCCGACGGTATTGACCACTTCGCAAAAACTAAGCACCGGCGTCGATGCCCCGGAGATCCGGAATATCGTCCTGCTCCGCCCGGTTGATTCCATGGTGGAATTTAAGCAGATTGTTGGGCGGGGTACTCGATTATTCGACAGCAAGGATTACTTCACCGTTTTCGATTTCGTCAAAGCCCACGACCACTTCAAAGATCCTGAATGGGATGGTGAGCCATTGGAGCCGGAGCCAAAAAATCCGTATCCCACGCCAGAACCTCCTGATGTTGTGGAAGACCCTCCAGTCTCAGGACCATGTCCGGAATGCGATAATGACCCTTGCGTGTGTGATAATCCACCCAAAAGAATCATCCGGGTAAAACTATCCGATAATAAAGAACGAGAAATTGATTCTACGGTCAAGACTTCATTTTGGAGTCCGGATGGCAAACCGATCTCTGCAGAGGAATTCATGCAACAGTTGTTTGGGGATCTACCCTCCTTTTTCCAAAGCGAAGAAGAATTAAGGAGGATTTGGGTTTTACCAGGCACCCGTAAACAACTATTGGAAGAACTCAGTGAACGAGGTTATTCCGCGGAGCAATTAGAAGATTTAAGGAAATTAGTACATGGCGAAGACAGTGATCTTTTTGATGTCTTAAGCTATGTTGCCTACCACAAAACCTTAGTCCAACGATTAGAAAGAGCAGAGAGAGCGAAAGTCCAACTCATGGACTACAATCCCAAGCAGCAGGAGTTTCTAAATTTCGTACTAGAGCAATATGTCCGCGATGGCGTGGATGAATTGGATGATCAAAAACTACCTGAGTTATTGGAGTTGAAGTATAAAGCGATTGCCGATGCGAAAAGAGAATTGGGAAGTATAAAATCCATTCGGGAAGCGTTTGTTGGGTTTCAGGAGCATTTGTATAGGGAAAGAGCAGTCTAAAAGGCCCAGTCGAGTAGCCAGCCCTGACCAATAACTAGCCAGGGAGCACCTCTAACTATAAGGGTAGACAGGTTCGGTAACTTGCCAGTAGAGGACTTTCACCTCCCAGAGCAGTTGTTTTAACAACTTGCATTGCTTATCTTGCATTAAACAACAACTAGGTGCATTCAAGGTACACACAA
>CAZHZT010000009.1:0-74949 GCA_964537285.1 uncultured Saprospiraceae bacterium
CCTGCTTTAAGGACTTCATAAATTAATTTCGACCAAATGAAATCATCTAGAACCAATAAGGTTATTGCTCTGTTAAGGAAGAATTCTTAAGGATTCAGAACGTTTAGGTTGCTTAGAAGTAAGCTACCTAAACGTTCTAAACAGAAGTTATAGTTTTATAAACCGACTTACGACCTTGCCTTCATCCCAGTCCAGTCGGATGAAATACATCCCCGAAGGAAGGGAGCTAATATCCAGTTGAGTTGATTGTACAATATTTTGTTCGCGTAATAAGAGTAGGTTTCCTAAATTATCAAGAATTTTAATGGATACTTCCTTTGAAGGTTCGAAAGCTCTGTCAAATACCAAATTCAGATCGCTGTTAGCGGGATTAGGATATAAAGCCAGCTTTCTGCTTTGCTCTTCATTATTGGATGCTTCGACTTCCTCTATCACTACTTCATTGTACGGACTAGCCTCTTCTTCGCCAGGAGGAAGAAGTGTTGGAATAACACCACTTCCGCACGGACCAGTGCGAGCTGTAAAGTCAATAAAGCTTGCTTCAAAACCTGGCAGTAAGCGAACTAGTGTTTCACCCTGGAAGGTAGTCGGTCCATTGGCTACGGGCACGCTTGATGTAATCGTTCCAGCTTGATAGAAACCTGCAGGAGTTGGCCCATCGTTGAAATTAAACGTGATATTATCCGGACAGAATTCGATACCTAACAGGTAATCTTCCGTTTCACCCCATTGGTAATGTCCTTGTCCTGCCCGGCCTACCTTCACTTTTTCTTCTGTTAAGGAAAAACGAGCCCACACATGACCAGCATTTGGACCAAGAAAGAAGTCGGGTGGAAATAAACTCGATACAGGCCCGGAGAAATTGCTTGGAATGGGGAAGTTTTGTATAACGTGTTCTGAAAGGTCGCCAGCCACCGTCGTTACAGTATCGCCCCACATTCCATTTTGATTCCAATCCATTAAAACATTGAGATAGACTTCGTCTCCCTGATCGAGATTGTTGGTGATAAAGATGTCAATATCCTCTCCCCAACTTACCAGTTCATATGGATACCCCAGGTAGGTGCCGGGATCGGTACATTCATCGATATCTGTACCGATAATAGTGAACGGCCTGGGGCGGATCAAACCCGCATCAGTATCATCAAAGCATTCATCGGCATCATATGGATCAAAATCAGGGCAAAGAGCAGCATTGCCATCTACTTCTGCGTCCCAGAGTTCACCGAAATAAACAAGGGTGCCGAAGTGCCGTATCCAGGTAGAATCCTGAATTTCAGGACTTAAACAAGTAGGGAAGCGGCCAAACTGCCCCGTTTCAGGATAGGCGAGTGCATCTTCGGGGGCATCGCCATAGTCAAAAGCAAAGCCAGAGCTACCATCGTCTTCTACTTTTATAAGATAATCTTCTGTTTCTCCGTATTCGAAAGTACCTGAGCCATTCCAATTAGCCCCTTGCATGGTTTCTGTTAGTGAGAAACGTACCCATATTGGGCCGCCTTCCGGTCCCAGGTTAAATTGAGGAGCGCCCAAGCCTGAAGCCAGGAATGTTCCGGCAGGTACAATTAAATTTTTAACTATATGTTCTTCCTGAACAGTTCCATCCGGGCAAGTTACAGCACCAGACCATTTACCGTCACGGTTGAGATCTGCTAACACATTTAAGTAGAGGTTTTGGCCTGTAGGAACATTATTCGTTACACTCATGTCTATTCCAACTCCCCAAATAACTGTTTCACATGGTTTACCTAATGTCGTGATGCCTGGTGAGCCAGAGCAAGCTTTGCAGGTATCCCCGTTAATCGTATATACGTCAGCTATTAATAGGCCAGCATCAATCATTGCAGGACCAGGAGGTTGCGGAACAATTAAATCGTTGGAACATTCATCATTATCGTATGGGTTAAACTGTGGACAATTGCCGGCATTACCATCGATTTCAAAGTCTTTGCCATCTCCAAAATAACCAAATAAATTACCGTGTCGAATGAAGCCACTAGCTCCAGAAAGTCGACAAGTCGGGAATTGCCAGATGACAATGGGATCACTATAAGCGAGTTTACCTTCTGGGGCATCGCCATATTCTTCTGCACAAACGGTTAGGTGATCTTCTGTTTCTCCGTAGCCGAATCCTCCACTCCCGTCCCAATCTGCTTGTACCTGAGAGTCGGTTACAGAAATACGCATCCAGAGGAAACCAGAGTTCGGACCAGCAGGGAAGTTAATTACTCCAAGGCCACTGGCCGGGCCAGCGTAACCATTTGGAATGATAACGTTAATGGCCACATGTTCAAATGCCGGGGTTCCATCAGGACAAACGGAAGCTCCTCCCCATTTCCCGTCCTGGTTCCAGTCGATCAAGACGTTTAAGAAAGCTATTCGGTCGTCGGTAAGATTATTCGTAACGGTAAAGTCTATGTCTGTACCCCAATTTACTACTTCACAAGGGAATTCGAGCTGTGCCCCAAGGGAGCCGGGGCATAGGGTATAATTGAAGGCAGCATCAAGGGTATAAGGTTGTGGAATCATGCCCGGATCTGCGTCCCCACCTAATAAACATTCGTCTTTATCATAAGCCGGGAATACACAAGGAGGGCCCGAATTGCCTTCCCATTCCGAATCCATTCCTGCTCCGATGAAAAGCAGTTTTTCCTCCGCATGTCCGTGTTTTACAAATCCAGCTTGAGGAGCTTCGATACAAGTAGGAAATGCGCCAAATGTGCCGGGAGCGGCTGCGGGATTCGGGATGCCGGGGTAGGGCACATAGGCCAAAGCGCCTTCTGGTGCATCACCGAATTCTACCTCAGGTTTTGGCCCCGTAACAGGAGGATGTTCAATAGTCGGGTCATAGCTTTCCGAATAAACACCACCGAGTATGGCTTGGTAGCGCCCATAATCCAGTTGAGGCATACGCCATACGCAACGGAAAAATGGATCCGGGTAATCCTCTGGTGTTTTGATGATATCCACACAAGCCAACCGGAGTTTGTTTGGATCTTCGATATCCTGGCGGGTATCGTCTTTGAAGTAGATACGCCAGTTATTGCCCGGCATTTCAATACCTACTACTACGACTGCATGGCCTGCTACAAACTCTTGATCTACAGGATCCCACCATTGAATATTGAGTTCTACATCTTCCCCGTGCTGCATTTCGCCGAATAACCAATCCATACTGATTACCCCATTAGGGGCATCTGCCGGAGGTGTTTCGTTCTGATTTTCAGCGAAATTAATCGTACATTCACTAGGCGTAACAATATTTTTTTCAATAAATATGGATTGGAATTTAACGCGCATAGGTAAACGACATTCATCGATCAGGCCTAATTTTCCTTTCAGAATATCTTCAGGGAATACCCCTTCATTCGGTTGCCTGTTCATTTGTTGACCAAACTCTTTAAATAGCTTTCTCAACGCTTCCGGCCCCTGAACGCCATACTTAGCTTCCAATATGGAATCGATCTCGGGATGATTTTGCCTTAACCAGGAGAAGCTATTCGCCGTAGCAGCTGGTGCACAGCCATTCCAATCGCCTGCGCAGGTATCGTTTGGCATATTATTCATGCTGTCAAGGTCGATACTAGGTACATTGCAACCTCTTTGAATTTTCTTGAGGGTATCTCCATTTTCGAAAACAATGATGAATTCTTCCTGAGCTTCTCCGGTACCTCCTTCCCCGGGAGG
This sequence comes from uncultured Saprospiraceae bacterium, assembly GCA_964537285.1. Taxonomy (GTDB): domain Bacteria; phylum Bacteroidota; class Bacteroidia; order Chitinophagales; family Saprospiraceae; genus CAZHZT01. Next base: position 3,688 of record CAZHZT010000009.1, read on the forward strand.
AATACCACTGCCGAAATTGTGATCTTCGTCCAGAAGCTCAAGCATTTGTACAAAATCAGCAGGTGGTTTATTCACCTGAAGTTCTTCTGTAATGGTAACTCCTAAGTCGAGGTTGTCGACTCCTTCCTCTACGTCAAAGTAAGTTGTAATGGTTAAAGGGCCATCAAATGGACAAAGAGCGATGTTCATCAGAACCCACTCCGTCGTGCCGTCCGGGAGGAACCTGCAAACGTTCAAGAATTGAGTACCTTTGCCTGGAGGAAGATCGTAGGTGAACTTGAGGCAAGCCTTTTCAGCACCTGTAGCAATGGGAGCGACCACATTTACTCTGCGTACTTCATCGATTTGGAAACTAATCGGTTCCGGAAAAGTAATTGTAGAATCATAGCTTTCCGATACCACATCTTTTATGTAGCATCTTCCCAGGAAAGGATCATCCAGGTTTTCAACGTGCAAGAGGCCTTGTAAGGCAGTTGGGAGGTTATCATCATCTTCAGGTGTTACATTAGAAATGCCGTGCCTTAGGTCGGAAGGGCTTGTTTCTGCCTGATTATCATCATCCTTCCATTTGATGCGCCAGTTATCATTGTTTTTTCTTATACCAGAGAGGGTCACAAAATGGCCTTTATTGAACTCCAGGTTGCCGTCGGGGTCCGTTGTTACCCAAATCAGGAAAAGTTCGACATCCTCACCTTTGGCCATTTCTTCATATATCCATTCCAGATTAATTCGGGCGTAGGGCATCTCAGGAGTTCCCGGTTCATTCATGTTTTCTGCTTCATGGTCAAAATCATTATTCGGAGAAGCAATATCATCTTCTAGAATACTGATGGATTGGAATTTGACATGAACGGGTAATTTATGTTTGTCAATGAAGGCTAATTTTCCTTCGATAAAGTCTTTTATTTTAACGGTTCCATTCTCTGTTCTATCCATGAGATCACTCAGGTCTGCCAGCATTTGGCGCATAGAGGTATCGCCTTGTCCAAAGGCTTCGCCTAATGGATCTTCAATTTCGGGATGTTGTGTGCGTAACCAGGAGAAGCTATTGGTCGTTGCCGCGGGGCCACAGGCATTCCAGTCTCCTTGCATAACCAGGGATATTATCTGGTTTGCCCATGCTGTAGCGCGAGCTATCAAGGTCTATGTTCGGTAAATTGCAACCAATCAGCACGCCTTTGGATTCACCGGAATCCCATACTCTTGGTTTTTTAGGAGGGAAAATAGTTCCGGGAGGAAAGACCTGGGAAAGACCATCCGGATTTGGAGGATTGGGCCCGATGTTATAAATTGATGAACCCGTCGGAAATGCTTGAAGGTTGAGGGAGTTAGGAGGGCCTTGAATGATTTCTTCGGTTACAAAGAAGTCTATCCAGGCAAGTTCGATAAATGGGTTGCTCGGAGGAAGGAGCAAGTCAAACCATATAGAGTGGCAAACGGAGTCTGGAAAAGGTTCCAGATAAAAGTTATCCAGGATCCACTCTACCTGAGTAGATCCGGGGGGTTGATAAAAAACTTGTAAATACTGAGGAGGGGCATCAGGCGGTAGGAAATATTGGAATACCAATTCTGCGTTGGAGGAAGGAATACTGTTTACAGGAGACAATAAATAGAGCTGATCTATGGCTTTAATGTCAACAATCGGCTGATCAATGCAGCTTGGGATCGGTAAAGTAAAAGGTTGTGAACAACCCAGGGAATTAATAACGATAAATGTTTGCACTTCCAGAAGAGGATCTACTACATCTGGAATTATAATTTGATCGTCGCATACTGGTTCAATATTATAACCACACTCACCGTTGCCAAGGTCCCAGGTGTTGATTACAGGAGGTAGAATTTCCGGCTGAATAGTCATTGAATGGGTTCCACCCGGAATGATCAGATCTGGGTTTTCGGTACAGCCGATGGAGTAATTAAAAGTGATCGTAAGTGGTTCACAATTCCCCAAATCGTTGATTACAGATTCCAGAATAGGCGGATTCCAGATGATAAAAGCATTTTCCGGATTATCGACTCCATCCAGAATTTCCAGGGTAGGAGGAGCCGGGAGTTCACCTGAACAAGCTTCCTGTGAAGAATTAACAGGCAAAACCTGTTCTGGGCATTGAGCGTTTAAGGTAGAAAAAGAAAAAATAGACAGAAAAAAAAGATACCAAAGGTGTTGATGTGCTTTCATAATATGCTAGGATTTGCTGTTTAGAATATAAAATTGACAATAAATTAGTTACAAGTGGTTTCGCGGAGTGGATTTGCCGCAGAGTGATGCAAAGTTATTCACAGAGTATAGGAAGTAAGCTTGAGTGCTACTCTACGTGTTTTGCGTAACTACCATTCGTTTTAAAATACTACCAGCAAGAGAACTTCCTTCAATTTACATAAAATTTAGGGGAAAAGAAAGTGAAACCAGAAAAATTAAATGGCGTAGATCAGTATTTTTCAAATTGGGTTTTTCGTCTGAAAACAACATATTTGAAAAAGCGCTTGATATCAAACCAAAGGAAGAAAGTTTGTTTTTTAATGATCTGGATGGATGAGATGGGGCGATTTTGGCGAAAAAATGCCTTTCGGGCCTCAAGGATTGTTTTTCGGTCCTTTACAGCACTTATATAAATAGCTTCAAGCATGAGTTTTAGGAACTTCCAGCGCAAGAAAAGAATATCAATAATGATGATGCTGCCATATTTGAAGAAAAAAGACGGTAGATTTATAAGTAATACGCCATAAGGCATGAGCTTAAAATAGGTGTAAAAGATGTTCAACTGAATTTTCCGCAAATATTGATAGTTCATAATCTTATTCACTGAGCGGCTAATTTTGTGATAAACCACTGCGGAAGGCTCGAAAATACATTTATACCCCAAAACAATAGCTCTGGCTCCCAGCTCAGCATCTTCATAACCGGTATTAAAATATTCATCAAAAAAGCCAATCTCCTTAAGCATGGCGGTGGAGTAGAGGGTAGCGCCTGCACAACTGCCGAAGTTTTCAAATACTTTTGAATAGCGTTCAACAGGCTCCCCGTGGCCGATTGGGATGATTTCAGCGGTGTTGAGCATGAAATGCCCGGCATTGTCCATTGAGTTTCTTTGATAATAATTGATCATCTTACAGGATACAACATCTGCGTTGTGCTTTCTTGCAGCATTTATCAGGTTTTCCAGCCAATCGGGATTTACGGAAGTATCGTTATTTAAGAGTATGAGATACTCGGGAAGATCCTCTTGTATGAAAATTTCTTTTAAAAGAAAGTTATTGCCTTTAGTGAAGCCGAGGTTTACGCGAGAATGAATGAGGCTTACCTGAGGATGGGCACCCCATTTTTTCTTCAAAACGCGAAAATCATCTCCCTCTGAACCATTATCCAAAAGGTAAACATGGAAATCCCGGAAAGATTGATCCATAAGGCTTTGAAGGCACTCAAGGGTATCTTCAAGGCCATTCCAGTTGAGAGTGAGGATGGGAATGGGTTTCATTGTTTTGAATTACCAGGTTCCAGAGCATATATATGTATTTAAACAAAATACGTTCTTTGACAAATTGTGTGGAACTTCAAAATGATAAGCTTTGAATGCTCTTGTGGCTGAAAGGATTATCATTTTGAAGTTCCATTTTTTCACAATTTATGTCAAAGAATTATAAAATATTGTAAATTACGCGCTTTATATTACAAACAGTTGAATTGACATACATCATCAAAGATATAGAAGTGTGTAGATTGATGATAAATAATTAATCTTAAATACTCATTAACTTAGGTCCCAGAGTATTAAAGAACCAACAAAAGAATTATTTTAGAATAAAGACTATATCTACAAGCAAAGTATTGATTGAAAAAATGCTGAGAAAAATCCAAGAATCAATTACAGAGAGAAATCGTTGGGAGCGAATCTGGATGTTAGCTAAGACAGATTTTCTTAAAAGATACTACGGCTCGTTTTTGGGGGTGGTTTGGGCCTTGATAAATCCAGTATTCCAAATAGCCGTGTATTATACTGTATTTACCTATGTAATGAATCAAGGGCAGCCTAACTTTGCTTTATTCCTCTTTCTAGGGCTAATAATTTTTATATTTTTTGCAGAGTGTACGTTAAAGGCTATGAATATGTTTTCGTCAAAGCGGTATTTATTGGAAAATATTCCCATCAATACTTATGATGTATTTGTGTCTTTAATAATTAGCGCTCTACTAGCCTTCTTGTTCAACTTTTGTGCTTATATACTAATAAGTATATTTAGCGATATACAGATTTCCAGCGATATAATTTATTCTCCCTTACTACTACTAAACCTCATTCTGTTTTCCTTAGCATTGGTCATTATTTTGTCCATTTTATCCGTTTATTACAAAGATTTTGTTCATCTCTGGGACATGATTCGGATGGCACTGCTTTGGTTGAGCGGAATTTTTTATTATATAGATCCATATAGCGAGTCATTTAGTTCTGTTTTGGCTTATCTAACACCCTTATCCGGTATTATTCTCAACAGCAGAAATGTTTTCATATATGGAGAACCCATAGATTGGTGGATGTTTGGATTTGATTATATCTATTCTATAGTTTTACTCTTTATAGCTATTTGGATATTTAAATTGGTAGGTCCGTGGTTATTAGAAAAGTTATAATGAAATGAAAAAGGATATAGCGATACAAGTGGGGAATGTCAATAAAACTTTTTATGTAAATGAAAGGAGTAAGAGTACGATTCGCTCTATATTTGCAACGATGCTAAGTCCGAATAAAAAGAGGGAGATTAAAGCCTTAAGAGACATTAATTTTGAGGTGCATAAGGGGGAGTTTTTTGGAGTCCTGGGGCATAACGGAAGTGGAAAATCTACCTTACTTAAATTGTTGAATGGAAGTTTAATTCCCGATAAAGGGGGAGAGCTAATCGTTAAAGGAAAAGTTATTCGACTGGCGCTGGGTATGGGGTTTGATCCGAAATTGACGGCCAGGTATAACGTTTATTTGAATGCCTCGTTGTTAGGTTTGCCCATTTCTAAAATCGATGAGATTTTCAATGAAATAATTAAATTTGCAGAGCTGGAAGACTTTGTTGATACGCAAGTGAAATTCTTTTCTTCTGGTATGCGATCTCGCTTAGCATTTGCGGTGGCAGTGCATGCCGAAGCTGATATTTTTCTATTAGATGAATTTTTTGGAGGAGTAGGAGATATTAATTTTAAAAACAAATCAGCAGAAACATTTAGTAAAAAAGTGATTGAAGGTAGAACCATCATTCATGTAAGTCATAATTTGCAGAATCTCGCTAATCATTGTGACAGAATATTGCTTTTACATAGGGGGCACCAGATTGCTGTAGGAGAACCTCAAGTAATTATCGAGAAGTATAAACAATTAATGAAAAAAAGGTAATGGAGTTTTACGGAGAAAGATACGTCCCTACTCACCTCGAACATAAAATTAGTTATGAACATTGGCATAGATACCTTTATGCTTGTTCATTGGCCAAAGGAAAGGATGTTTTAGATATTGCATGCGGAGAAGGATATGGAGCTTATCACTTAAGTAAGGTGGCTAAGTCAGTCCTTGGAATTGATATTGATCATCCTACTATAGAACACGCGCAGTCAACATACCAAAATAGTAACTTACACTTTAGATCAGGTTCCCTACTGGAGCCTGGTATAGAAGAGTCACCTCAGTTTGACCTGATTACTTGTTTTGAAACTATTGAGCATGTTTCATCTAACGAACAACAAGCATTTTTGATAAAGGCTGTAAAAATGCTCCGGCCTAATGGCATACTACTTATTTCTACACCGGATAAAAGGGTCTATTCGGATGTTGAAAATGTAAACAACCCTTATCACCAAAAAGAATTTCAAAAAGAGGAGTTTTTAACCACGCTGAGCTCCTATTTTTCTCATGTTGTACCTATGGGACAAACAGTACTGAAGGGTTCATTTATTTCAGACCATCAGTCAAACAGTTCTTTTCATGAGTTTTTTATTACCTCTGACAATCAGCAGTTTTCACCGATTGAAGATTTTGATTTTTTGGATACCTATATCTTTTGTGCTTGTTCGAATAGTGCTTTGCAATCTATTCCCAGCTCATTGATGTTTGATCCTACCAACAAAGAAGGGATAGATAATTTCATGTTTTCTACTCTTTATCTAAACTTTGGAGAGGGGTACTTAGAAAAAGATTCTATTAAAGATTACAATAAGCTTCAAAAAGAGACTTCAATATTTACGGTTTTTAATGTTTCCTGTGCAAAAGACGTCTACAGCCTGCGTTTTGATCCGGTAGAATTCGCATGTTTACTAATTATACAGGAAATTACTATACAACATTCCGCTGGGAAAGCAATTCGATGGGAAGCCAGTTCCAATGCGGGGTGGCAGAATGAAAATAAATATATATTTACTACTGCAGATCCGCAAATAGAAATCTCTCTAAAGGAACCTTTATCAAAGGGCACTACCCACTTTGTTAAAATTGAATTCATTATCTCAGACCTTTACTCTTTTTTGGTTGAAGAGCTTCAAGATTTAAAAGCACAAAGAGATAGAGTCCTGGAGGAGTTGGATACAGCGAATCGGAAGTCTCAAATGCTTAACAAACAGAAAGATAAAGAATTGGAGGCTTTATTGGAATACATTGATTTGTCAAATAAGTCTTTACCCTCCATAAATAGTCATCTTGAAGCCTTAAAATCCGGTGTGCAAACTCAAATGCCACTATTACAATACATTCACAACCAAATTGAGGCATATAAAAAAGAAGCCCCGATTAAATTACTTCATGAACAATTAGGAGCTTTGAAAACTGTTCTTCAATCTCAGCACGAACCATTCCAACAAATTAAAGAACAGTTAGCTAGCCTCACTGCGGAAATGCAAGAAGAAAGGGCCATTCGTCAGGAGCAAATTCGAAATTTACAGGAAGAAAATACACTTCTCAAAACTCAGTTAAGGAATGCTAGCCATGAAAAAGAACAATTAACGGAGGAACAGTTGGAGCTTCACAAAAAAAATACTGATCTTCAAATTCAACTTGAGCAAAAAACTCAAGAATCTCAAAATATTCTCCGATCAAAAAAAGAAGTTGTTCAACTTAATTCAGATAATGAACAGAAGCTGGTTGAACTGGGACGAAATTTTTATGTACTTCAGCAGGATCAGATTCAAAAAACAAAGTATATTGATGATCTTAAAAACTCCTTAAGTTTTCGTTTAGGATGGGCCCTAACGACACCTGCACGGTACGCCTTTGAGTTTTTTCGTAAAAAAAGAAGCGGGAATAGTATACAAATTCCAATTAAACATATACCCGAGAAAATTAAATCAGTAGATCCAAAAATTAAATTCTCTATAGTAACCCCAGTATATAAGACTCCAGTTGATCTTTTGAAAGCTTGTATAAATTCTGTACTTGCTCAATCTTATTCTAATTGGGAATTAATCCTTGTAGATGACGGCAGCAAGGATGAAACTTTAACTCAAACACTTTCAGAGTATAAATTGAGAGACTCGAGAATTATTGTTCGACAATTACCTCAGAACAGGGGAATATCAGGAGCAACCAACATCGGTCTTGAAATGTCAAAAGGAGATTATATTGCGTTATTGGATCATGATGATTTGTTGACTTCGGATGCTTTGGATGTAATGAATCATTTCATTCAAGTGAATGACCTACCTGATATACTATATTCAGATCAAGATAAAATCGATGAGCGTGGTAAATGGTTTGCTCCATTTTACAAGCCAACGTGGTCACCAGAATTTTTTAGAGGCGTTATGTATATTGGCCATTTACTCATATTCAGAAAAGCCTTGCTTAAAGAAGTAGCTCCAATGAACAAAGATTTTGACGGAATACAGGATTATGAGTTTATGCTACGATTGTCCGAATATACCGACAGAATAGTTCACGTTCCGAAAATTCTTTATCATTGGCGGGTTTTAAAGGGCAGTATTGCACAAGATAGTGGCGCAAAAGGGCCTGTGGATGCTTTACAACTAAAAGCTGTGGAACAGCACCTTAAACGATCGGGCATTAACGGAAAACCATTCCCTACAGGTATTCCACACAGATTGCAAATTTTACCTGAGTCCTTGGAAAAGACTCCATTGGTAAGTGTTATTATCCCTACCAAAAATGCTCCTCATTTGATTGGAAAGTGTTTGGAAAGCCTCTTTAATATTACATCCTACCCAAATTTTGAAGTTATCGTTATCGATAACCAAACGACAGATCCGGAAGCTATAGAAATCCTTCACAAATATCCTATTCGTTTAATTCCATATAACAGGACGTTTAACTTCTCTGAAGCTAACAATATAGGTGTAAGAAATGCAGAAGGAGAGTATATAATTCTGATGAATAATGATATTGAAATCATTGACCCCGAATGGCTTCAAAATATGCTTTTTTATGGGATGCAAGAAGATGTTGGTGCGGTAGGGGCCTTGTTACTGTATCCGGACCGAAGCGTTCAGCATGCCGGAGTGACGCTAGGTTTCAGAGGAACAGCTGATCATGTTATGCGCTATTTTCCAGCTGACTCCGACGGATACTATGGTTCATTGGTATGCGCAAGAGAGGTTTCTGCGGTAACTGCTGCATGTATGTTGTTACCTAAAGAATTGTACAAACAATCAGGAGGTTTGAACGAATATTTCAAAGAAATTTACCAGGATGTAGATCTTTGTTGTAAAATCAGGGAAAAAGGTTTCCGAATAATTACAACGCCCACCGCACGTTTAATCCACCATGAGTCTGCTAGTAGGGATGCGAAAAAGTATAATTATATAGATCGGGTACTTTTTTTAGATTTGTGGGAGGATATCATAGAAGAAGGTGACCCATATTATAGTATTAATTTAGACCGGGAATACTCAAAGAATAAAACTGGGTATACCCTATCGTAAATAAACACAATTTTAGACATGAAAATATGTTTAATAACTGGATCTGCAGGATTGATTGGTTCTGAATCAGTCAAATTTTTTAGCGAAAAAGGTTTTAAGGTAATTGGAATTGATAATGATATGCGTAGTTATTTTTTTGGTGAATCAGCCTCTACCAAAGGCAAAATTGATCAATTAAAGGCTAAAATAGAAGACTTTGAGAACTTTGATATTGATATTCGCGATTGGGAAAAAGTTAAGCGTTTGTTCGAAAGTTACGGTGGAGCAATTGAACTGATTATTCATACAGCAGCTCAACCTTCCCACGACTGGGCTGCCAAAGAACCTTTTACAGATTTTACCATTAATGCTAATGGAACCCTGAACCTATTAGAGGCTTGCAGGCAGCATTGCCCTGAAGCCGTATTCATTTTTACTTCTACGAATAAAGTATACGGTGATCGGCCGAATACGCTACCTTTAGAAGAACTAGAGGACCGTTGGGAAATAAAACCTGAGCATCCGTTTTTTGAAAAGGGAATTAACGAGCAAATGTCAATCGATAATTCTATGCACTCTTTATTTGGGGCTTCTAAAGTAGCCGCTGATGTGATGGTTCAAGAGTACGGGAAGTATTTTGGCATGAAAACAGCTACCTTCAGAGGTGGATGCCTTACAGGACCAAATCACTCAGGTGCCGAATTACACGGGTTTTTAGCTTATTTGATGAAATGTGCTGCAACAAAGGCGGCTTATCGTATTTTTGGATATAAAGGAAAACAAGTTAGAGACAATATCCATAGCTATGATCTGGTAAATGCCTTTTATCATTTGTATCAGAAACCAGCTGTCGGGAAAGCTTTTAATATAGGCGGGGGGAGATATAGCAATTGTTCGATGAAAGAAGCCATTAATCTTTGTGAAGAAATTACGGGAAACAAAATGGACATCACTTACTTAGATGAAAACCGAAAAGGAGATCATATTTGGTGGATTAGTGATAACAGTGCTTTCGAAGCTCACTGCCCCGATTGGAAACTAACGCGCGATGTGCCAACGATCCTTAACGATATTTTCGAGTCCAATAAAAAAACGTGGGTAGGTTAATGCAGGTTTTATTTGTCGTATACCATAACTTTATAGCTAACAGCGCCATTCAGGTACACCATTTTGCTAATTCTTTATCAGAACTAGGAGTCGACACTTTTATTTTTGTTCCAAATGAGAAAGAAACTTGCCATTCCCATATCAATGGAGAAATAAAATATACTCCGCTTAATTACAACGAATTCAAACAAGCATTGGGTACCCTTATTAAAACGGACAAGAAAACGATTATTCATGCCTGGACTCCCAGGGAGATTGTGCGGAAACAAGTTGAAAAAATGCAACTCCAAATGGCCAATGCTAAGATTGTCGTCGATTTGGAAGATAATGAAGAGCAAATACTTGCTACTAACCTTGGAGCTTCATTCGAGGTGCTTTCTGCTTTACCCCATAAAGAATTGGCCCGAAAAATCCCTAATAACCTTTCTCATCCCATAAATTACAAGACGTTTTTGAAGAATGCTGATGGAGTGACTGTTATCATGGATACATTGTTTGAGTTTGTGCCTCCTGATACCCCAAAACTTGTACTTTGGCCTATCTTGGATACCAATCGTTTTTTCCCCAGAGCGAAGGATGAAACTTACAAGAGGAAGTTGGGAATTAAAGAGGAGCAAATCGTATTGAGTTACGTGGGAAATGTTCATAGTGCCAATTGGAAAGAAGTTAGATCTTTATATTTATCTATTGCATTGGCTAACAGAGAGGGGATTCCTGCTATACTGGTACGTGCAGGTAAGGATCATTATCCTTTTTGGGGGGAACATCATAATTGGGCCTATGATTATTCCATTGAATTAGGAACCGTTCCCAATAGCCAAATTCCGGCAATACTGGCCATTTCAGATTTGTTGGTACAACCCGGTAAAGCGGACAAATTTAATAATTACCGTTTGCCGTCAAAATTACCTGAGTTCTTGGCGATGGAGATTCCCGTAGCAATGCCCAAAACAAATTTGGGCAGGTTTCTTGTTCATGAAAAAGAAGCCATTTTGTTTAATAAAGGAGATGCCTTGGAAATATTAGAACTGATTAAACGGAGGTATTCAGGCGATTCTTCATTAGATGAAATCGCCAAAAATGGCAGGGAGTTCGTAGTTTCTTACTTTAAAAGAGAGCGAATTGGTAAAAAGCTGTTGGAGTTTTATGAGGCAATTTTAGATTAGGCAGGCCTCACGGGCTCTTTCCCGAAACAATTGTTTGCCATATTCATAGAATTTTAAGTCCCAGTAGTTGGCTTCAATAATCAAGCGTTTTAATGCTGGCGTCACGAATTGTCCTGATTTTCCGGTGTTTTCTGTTAATAATCTGGAATGTTTCCACGAAAAGGTAGTGTTCAAAAGCTCGATGGATAAAGAAAACTCCTCTGCAAGACCTATGAATTCACATTTTTCCAGGTTAGAAATGGCTTCTCTGAAATCTCCTTCCTGAATTGGCATTTTTCTAGGATTGTGGATGAAATAACGAATCATTCCATTACGCGTATTTATATCTGAAAAGAAAAAAGCTGCTAAACTTGGGGGCCGAGTTTTTTTAGTGTTTATTGTTTTCGAGTTAGCCATTTGGAACATATGTTTTCGTTGTTGCTTGATGTACTGTCTTTTCTTATGATAAAGAAAAGAAACAAGTCGGCTTTCCGGATGCCTTAGAAATACCATATATCGAATTTTTCGAGATGTTATTTCTTTACCTACTCTAAAAGGAAAATGACCATTTAGTAGTTTACATTCTGATTTTAATGCTGAGGAACTTGCTAGAATAGGAGTATAATCATGATAGGATTCAGGGTAGTTATGCAAGAATTTATCATTAGGTAGAATAGTTTTTTGCGAGAAATGCTTATGTAACATTTTCCGAAAAGAAGTACCTGCAGTTTTGGGTATATGGATGAAGAAAAATAATTCATCGGTCATAAGTTATATCAAATCGAACATTTTTCAATTAAAAAAGGACAAAGCCCAAGATAGGGTTTTGTCCTTTTTTTCCAACTACAAAAAATCCTAAATCAATAAAATTAATTTAAGATGATTATTTATCTTCTTGCTTTAAAGCAGCATTTTCTGCTTCAAGAGTTTTTACTCTTTTGTTCAATTCGATTACGTGAAGCGTAAGCTCTTCAATTTTTTCCAATAAGCTTACACTGAAGTCACCTAATTCTAGCTTTCCTTCATTATTTTCAACTTCCTTTTGAGAAATTACATTTGGTAAGTGGCCATTGTCTTCGATGAATGCTTCCAATTCTTCGATTGAAAGTAACTCATAAGAATCTTCAAAAACATAATCCGCAACATCTTGAACTACTTGTGCTTCTTCACACAATATCTTACCATTTACAGCTAATCTAGATGTTGGATTAATCGTGCCAATCCCTACATTTCCATTGTCCAGAATACGCATGTATGTTAATTGCTGAGAACCATCATTAAAACGAACATCAAAGGTTTTACCAACTCCGGCGTATCCCATAATCAATCCAGATGATTTACCTTCAGCAACCCCTGCAAAGTTAAATACGAAATCATTAAAACCATCCATACCAAAAACGGTGTGTTGAGATTGGTCAGATCTTTTTGCAACAAAAAATTGATTATTACCTATCTGAAAGTTTCCGTTTAATTCAAAATCTAACGCTGGTGAGGATGTTCCAATACCAACGTTGCCTCCATTGTAATAAATTTCTCCGCCACCACCAGAAATCCACTGGCCAAATACTAAAGTAGTACACAGAGTGAAAGCGAATAAGAATGTAAGTTTTTTCATGTTTTTGAAATTTAATTTTTTGAAAAGAATGGTGATCTTTGGCACAGAATAATTGGTAATTATCTATTAATATGTACTATAAATCCATTACTGTCGTAAATATAATGGTTTTATTTTAACTTTTCTAGTGTTTTTTCGATTTTCTACTATGAATCATTTGAAGTACAGTGAAAACGATAGTATATCAACTAGAATAATGTAAGTTGCGTTTCATTGAAAGGAGGGTTAGATAATAAAAATGAGTCATCCAATAAGTAAAATGCGCCCGGAATATATTATATCCTACTCCAAGGAAATGTAAAACTTGATTTTTAGATATATATGGTTCTTTGACAAATTGTGTGGAGTTTAAAAAAGATAAAACCTAATGCCCTGGAGGCTGAAGGGGTTATCATTTTTAAACTCCATTTTATCACAATTTGTCAAAGAACCATATATAAAGGTATAAAGAGCTTGAGTTGACGCCATTGAGGCTCCCTAAGGCATTCGGGACAAGTTATGCATATGGGTTTTGCCTTGTTGAAGAAAGAGTCCTTCAAAATGTTTGATAAGTTAGGCTCCAGAGTATTAAGAAGTTGATCAAGAAAAAGCTAAAAAAAACGCTGTGTAAGTAAGCGTATTGCATCAGCGACGCTCACTTACAACAAAAATAAAGAGGTGGAATCTCTTAAACGTTTCGACTATTAGAGTTTCGTGTATTTTTTACTTACGGGATGCCTCATGTTTTTATGCTTACAGCAGCTCGATATTATCGACTACTATTTCCCCTTTGCCTTTCAAGCTGAACTCCAAATGCTTGACATTTGCCATATTCGCAGGCCCTTGTATAGCTGAAATTGGTATTTTCACCGTTTTCCAACCAGTGTTTTTATCTTTAACGGAAACTTCAGCTGATCCCAAGGATACGCCCGAAAAGACTTTATTATAATCCCGAAACCCTACCTGAACGGGCAGGCTGGAAAGGGATTCAGAAGATTTGATATCAAATTGGATGAAAGATTTTTCCACAGCAGGGGTCAAATCAACTGGATTCCAGAAGTGCCAACTGGCGCCAAAGCCCAACTGAGGGCAGTAATCCCCCTTGGTTTCATCCCAACGAGCCTTGATGACATTGCTGTTTGAGGCCTTGTCTTTTTCGATGCGAATGTCCTGGCATTCATCTGCAAAAAATCCCCAGCCATGATCATTGATAAATGTTTCATCAAAGATGGTGATGGGGAATTGAGTAGGATTCGGCCGCTTGGGTTCTACAAGCCAGGGCTCCTGAGGTTGTTCTTCGTAAAAAATTAATTCAAAATCATCGAAATAGACTTCTCCGCTTTGCTGCAACTCTACCTGGAGTTGTTTTATGTTGCTCAGGTTAATTCCTTTGCCCTCATCATTGAAGGTGTTAAGGGGGACAATAACCTTTTGCCACTCTTCATCAATAAAAGGGCGTTCGAAATATTTGTTGCCGGTATATGAAAAAGACATGACACCTGAGTAGTCTTCCAGCGTGAGTACGACTGGCAGGCCAAACATACGCCCTTCTTTGGTCCGAACGTGCATTTGAATAGCGGTGTAAGGAACAATAGGGGCCAGGTCTTTTCCTGAATATCCATCCCAGCCGATTCCAAAGCCAGCCCATTCGCAATCGGGCTTATTGCGATCCCAGGATACCTGGATAGCAGTTCTGCCTTCATAAACGACTTTATCGGTGAGTTGAGCCGTTTTGCAAACCGTTTCTTCCATTCCCCAGAGGTCAGCGTCATCATCTTTGAAGATGACCGGCTCCACAATAAAGCCGATTTTTTTGGGCTTTTGTAACTTGGGGGGAGCTAACTCCTGATCGTATAAAGCAGTTTGCTTGAATTCGATGCAAGAGGTAAATACGAGCGTGATGAAAATAAAAATTAGTATATCTTTCATGTAACTTTAGGTGTTTAGAGGGTTTTGAAGGGTTAGAATGTTTAGGCGGTTTTATTCAAAAGGGCCTCCTTCTGTAAAGATGATGTAATCAATTGCATAGTCCACTTGCAGAGGAGGGTCTGGCTGTGCATTCATATCAGAAATCAGAAGTAAACGAATAGCCACAATCCTGGCAAGATCTTCTGAGCTGATGTCAAGATCGCTCATAGGGTGAGAAATTAATCGCCATCCTACCCAGTCCAGGGGATAATCGCCTTCTATTTGCACAGTACCATCCTGGCCGTCTTCAAAGTCACCGCTATCATTTGTATCAATGATGAACTGAATAACTGCAATTCCGTGTGGGCCACCATCTGAGTATACAAAAGCATTAAAATAGTTATCTTCAGGTACCGGAGAGTTAAAAGGGATATATGTTTCTCCGATTGCAGCGGTTTTAATGTCTGCTAAACCTGTAAAGAAGTTAGGTACTACATCGTCTGTTCCTTCAAAGAAAAAGCAAAAGTCTCCTTCAGCAGGTGGGATAATATTGGTCCTACCTGAATTATTGGTTAGTTCAAACTCGAAATTACCGATTAAGAGGTTTGCACCCAGATCTTCTTCGAAATCAGCAAAGACGATCCCTTCATTTATTTTTGATGAAAGGGTGGTGAGTGATACTTCATAACGGATAGAATCGGCTTCAGGAATAATTAAGCTTGCCCTACAAGGTTCAGCCCCAAAAAGTGGAGCACCTGTAGCGCTTCCATCCCAGGTAGCATTTTCAATGGTTAATTCGTTAGCGAAATCAGCAATTACTTTTGTTGCACCGCTTTCCTGGCCAACGATTTCTACGATCCAGTTTATCCGTTTATTGAAACGAGCAGTGAAAAATACCCTTTCTCCTACAGCAAAATCTACTTCGTCACGATTAACATCGAAGCTGTCAACGAGCATAAAGTCTCCAAAGCGATCTACCAGAAAAGGGCCGTCAAATTCTTCGGTATCATGGGTACAGCTTGAAAAAATGGAAGCTGTACACACCGTAATTATGGCGAAAAATAAAAGGTTTAAATGTTTCATATTTTAAAAGTTCATATTATATAGCAATAAAAATTGCTCAAGTTCATAATTGTTTTCAGGCATCAAATTACTTTCTACTTGAGTTTGATTGTACTGCAAGGTCAGGTAAATGTCTTCATTAAAGCGGTATCTGATTCCGGCACCGATTAATGTTTCTGTATCATCAATGATATATGGATCAGGGAAATCTCTGATGTCGTTGAAGTTTTCAATCAATGGTATGTAATCATTGCCTTCTGCCGTAAGAAGTTTGGCGCCAAGTAAGATATCAAAATTAGTAAATATTTCCGCTTCCAGTCCGAGGTCGATTAAGGTAGAAGTAAGGTCTACTTGTTCTACTTCTAGGCCGCCTCTTTCAGTTTGTTCATTTTGTACACCTAAAGTTAATGTCAATGCTTCCTGACGGCCAATAAGCTTATGGAAGTGAAGATCAGCAGAAGCGCGTACCAGCTGGAAAGATTTCAATTCGAATGTTCCCTGACCTCTGATCTCATCAAGTAAATAAGCATCGAGTTTACCTTCTATCCAGAAATCAGGATTGTTGTATTGAATTCCGGCCTTAAAACCGGTACGGTTTGGTGTAGCTATACCGTAAGGCAAGGTATTGGAATATCTTGGGTCATAATTCATCAAAGACGGCGTCAATTGGAATGTGTACATTGCACGATCACGTGTAAAGTCGAACAAAGCTGGTGTTCTGAACATTCTTTGGTTACCAATCCGGTTGTAGAACGTTTTTTCTACCTGATCGTCCAGATTTAACCGTCTGCTTTGAGCCGCCATATTAAAGAAATCAGGGCCAATATCCATATAACCTACGGAGAAAGTCCAGCCAGAAGGCTTTAAGTGAAGGTGTAAGCCAACATTGATGAAGCCATCGTACTCATCAAAGCTTTTGATTCTTTCATCTTCCACTTTTTCTTTCACCTCTACCGCAGAACTTCCTGCTTCTCCTTTGACTTTAAGTTCAAGGTTGGATTTGTCCAGAATAGAAACGTCGAAATCGACTGTATAGGCACTATTTCTAAAGCCTGTGCTGGCATCTCCAGATTCAAGATCTTCCCAAACGTGTACAAGGTTCAAACCAACTCTGGCTTGTAATCCGATACTGTCAATGAGCTGAGAAAGTAAGTCGGCCCGGCCACCTGCGATGAAACGACTCGGGAAATTAATGAAATCTGTACCTCTTAAACGAGCCAGGAAAGCAGTGAAATCCGCTTCTTTTAAAACAGAAGCTGCTTTCAAGCCGAAATCAAGTTTCCCCCCTTGATAGCGACGGGTGTTTCCATCCATATAAAATTGCTCATAATAAGCAACATCTCTCTGAATTTTGAAGACCTCAGGTTCATTTACCATACCTTCTTCCTCAAAATTGAACAGGGTGTAAGGCGTCATCACTAAATCCATATCACCGACCCGGTATTTCAGAACATTACCGATGATCCCTCTGGCCCAAAGCTCCCTGATTTCCACTGTAACTCCTGCGCCAAAGAAACCACCAAACTCGTTACGGAGACGAAGAATGGACTGGATCTCTGTATTTTCATTAGGAGTAGCATTGATGTTCAGGTCTAGAAGGAATTCTCCATCCGACAATTGTTCAGCCGAAGTGGTATCGGTTTCGCTAATGGTTCCCCCAAGAGCGGTTTGTGTAAGAATGGTACGACCAAGTCCGTTAAATTGGACTATGGGCTTCTTCTTTTCTTCATTCTGCTGAGCGAATACAGAAAAAGAACTGAGAATAAATGTAAAAAGTATAAGATATCTCATTTTGTTATAATTAATTCAAATTACAAATTTGCGGGAAACGCTTAACGAATTATTCATTAGGGCCTTAAGCCGTAACTGTTTTTCCGGTTTCCCGTTCCCCGAGAGTCGTTTTTAGAAGTAAATTTTTAGTTCAACAGTGGTTTCGTTTCCTTTGTATCTATTTTCTGCGAAGCTACGATCTCTGAAGTTCATCCAACGTTGCCTGTAATAGATACCGGCATTTGGGGCTACCGTCCAGTCAAAACCGATGCCAATACCTGTACCCAATTGATCACGAGGAAGTTGGGTTTCCAGGTCCCATTCTGTGAAGCGACCACCGCGAGCATTTTCAATACCAAAGTAGCCGGTTAGCAGAAATTTATCAAACACCTCGTAATAAAGATCAAATTCGTGGTATTGTACAAATAAATAGGATTCATCGTTTAAGGTAGGAATGAGATCCGCCTGACTTGATGCTGAGCCAAAAGAACCCAGATAAAATATATAGGCAGGCTTATCCAGTAAGTAGGTTTTATATTTCGCAACCACATCCACTGCATTGAAATACTTTTTAGTAAGCGCCATCCCGGTTGCCGGGTCCACGTCGGTGGTTTGTACTATTTCCGATACCCCTCTGAAAAAAGAAAACTGACGACCAAATGGACCAAAAGTGGTGGCTGAAACGGCATTTGCCGGGAATGGATTGTACACTCTGGAAAGTGCCAGGCCGTTAATACGATGTATATAAGTTAACTTGCCGGAAAAGGCCTCTAGCTCTTCAGCCAATCCCCAGCCAAGCGTTAGTTTGACTGGATCCAGGTCAATTGTGGTGTTAACGTTAACACCTCTCCGGTTGTGAGCTAATTGATTTACCTGGGTGATCAACCCTCCGGTTGAAATCTGGCCTGCAATGACATCAGCAGGAAATCCAGCCTGAATTTCCGGATTTGAATTAGTCGCGATTTCGCCATTTTGATTAAAGAAATCTTCGCTGATTTGATACAGCTGGATGTCAAGAGGCAAAAAGGTATATTCTTCAGGGATGTAGAATCGGAGCATTAATGCTTCTCCCCAGTCTTTTTCTGTCGTGCCTGGAGGTTTTATGGCGCTTGCACCCAGTTCCCCAGTTATTACTAGTTTATCAATCTTTACATCAAGGGTAAGGGTGTGTACCTCATAATCAAAAGTGTTTCTACCCAAGCTGTCAAGAGCGGTATGACTAACAATGGTATTATAAGCAAACTCATGCTTCTTTTTGCCAAAAGTTCTTCTCAGTTTTCCACCATATAAATAACTGGGCTCAACTCTTCGGTCACCATTGAAGCCTTGATAAGTAGGAACATTACCCGCAGTACCAAAGTTAAAGATCGTAGAAAGCGGATCGTCATTGGCATCGGGCAAACCCCCATTGGGTTGGGTTTTACCATAGAACAAATCGACGGCCAGGTCGCCGGGTAATTTTGAACCATTGAGGATAAAGCCCTGAAATGCCTGATAGTTCCAACGATCAAGTCCACGGTCAAGAGACCCGGATTCGAAGTAGCTATCATATTTATCGGTATGAGCTACACCTTCCCAGGGAGTACGATCGAAAATACTGTAGCGATCCAGCACCTGGTAAACCCCCATGGTAAATGGGCTGAGATTATACCAGTGAATACCTCCGGCCCGAATATTGAAATTCCCGTAATCTGTTCGGAAATTGCCGTAGAAATTAAGTCCCAGGTTCAGGGTGAACTGATTATCTTCGAAATTCCCGTCGCCAAAATAAGGGGTGAAGAAAAATACTTCGGTGGCAAAGGAGGTTTTTCCATTAGGCCTTCCTACTATATTAAATGAAAGCATCGGTTCCCTGTATCCGTCGCCGACTCCGTAAGCTTTTTCAAAAGGAGCAAGGTTGGGATAAGGCCTGGTGAATTCCCGCCCATACAGAAAAAGACGGTAATAACCATAGAAACTAATAGGAACCGGAGCCTCCTTAACCTCTTCGGGCTTTGTCAATGACAGCGGATCGTTTTTCAACATATTGGTCTTTTGAGGGAGCCTTTGAAGCAGAAAGTTGGTGTTCGTGCTCGTTTGGCTATTTGTTTTTGGGATGGTATCCTGAAGAGGCATTTGAACCTCGGCAATATCCTGGGCCTGCAAAGGAGGAATAATAAATAGGAGAAAAAGGAGTATTCCGTACATACAAACAGAACCAAGTTCTGAAAGTGGTGTTAGGAAAATACTGATTGGAATGCTAGTTAATGGTAAATTTTTTTTCATTGTATAATGATATGTGAAAAAGTGCTCTCAACAAATTTAAATTTTATTTCCTCATTTTTTACAAAACAATTATACATCTGTTATACTTCTGGTGCAATTTTACTACATCATTACTACATCATTAGTATTTTTGCTTGCTGATTTTTCACAAAATGCGTAATTTTTTCAAAAAAAGTACAATTATGAAATTAAAGTTTTTATATCCGCTTGTTTTGGCAATTTTATTTGGAAGTACCCTTTGGGGACAATCATCTACAGAAGGGCCGATAAAAGTAGAAATTCGGGAAGAAAATGGTGGCTGGAAACTGTATCGTGGAGGCGAACCATATTATATTAAAGGAGTAGGAGGGAAGGAATATCTCGATAAAGCTCAGGCTTACGGAGCAAATTCCATGAGATTGTGGAGTGCAGGCGGTGCACAAGAAGCCTTGGATGAAGCGCACGAAAGAGGAATGACTGTTTTGTTCGGACTTTGGGTGGGCCAGGAACGTCAGGGCTTCGATTATGACGATGGCAAAGCTGTAAAAGCGCAACTCGAAAAGTTTCGCCAAATCGTAAAAACTTACAAAGATCATCCCGCAATACTTATGTGGGGTATAGGTAATGAAAATGACCTTTTCTACAGCGATTTTAAAGTATGGGATGCTATTAATGATATCGCTAAAATGATCCATGAGGAAGATCCTAACCACCCTACCATGACGGTTACAGCCGGACTGGACATAGCTGAAATCCAATTGATCCAGGATCGCGCTCCGCATCTTGATGTTTACGGCATCAATACGTATGGTGAATTGCTAACCATCAAAAGAGGTATTCGCAGCGGAGGATGGGAAGGCGCTTATGTGATAACCGAGTGGGGACCTACCGGGCACTGGGAAGTACCGAAAACGGCTTGGGGAGCCCCTATTGAACAAACCAGCACTGAAAAAGCCGCCTCCTACATGGAGCGCTACCAAAAAGGTATCACTGACGATCAGGAAATGTGCGTTGGTTCTTATGTGTTCCTTTGGGGAAATAAACAGGAAACTACCGCTACCTGGTATGGACTTTTCCTTCCTGATGGCACCGAAACATCTGTTATGGATGTTCTGGAGTACAACTGGTCAGGGAGATGGCCTGAAAATCGATCTCCAGAAGTCAATGACTTCAAGATTAATAATAAAAGTATGAGCCAAAATGTATTCGTTTCCCCTAGTCAAAAAGTATTTGCGGAGGTGAACGTCTCCGATCAGGATAATGATAAAATTGATTATCAGTGGGAAGTGGTTCCGGAAAGTACAGATATTCGTACAGGAGGGGACGCCGAGTCCAGCCCGGAACCTGTAAAAGTCAAGGTGTTCGAAAATGAAAACGGTAAGTTTACTTTTAAGGCACCAATAAAACAAGGCCCTTATCGCTTGTTTTTGTATGCTTATGATGGGAATGGGAACGCAGCTACGGCTAATTTTCCTTTCTACATAGGTGAATACGGACAAGGAAGTAGATAGAAGCGAAATTCCTTTTAGAGGGCTGCCGAAAGGGCAATTTGGCTTCGCCAAATTGCCCTTTCGGCAGCCCTCTAAAGAAAATTTCGCCGCGAAGCGGCGTAAATTGGGTAGATTTTACATTTTCCGTTCTTTGACAAATTGTGTGGAACTTAAAAATGATACGCCTTGAATGCCCTTGTGGCTGAAAGATTTATCATTTTGAAGTTCCATTTCTCACAATTTATGTCAAAGAACTATATTTTCAGTATAAAATCTACCAAATTCGTGTTGGAGTCAATATCCAGTTTTTTACGGAGGCGATAACGGCTGATTTCAACCCCCCGAACAGAAATATTGAGGAGTGGAGCAATTTCTTTGGTAGAAAGGTTCATTCTAAGATAAGCACAGAGTTTTTGATCTTTGGGAGTCAAGGATGGATAGCTTTCCTGAAGCCGCTTGAAAAAGTTTTCGTATACTTGGTCAAAATAGATTTTAAATTTATCCCAATCATCATCGAGGCGGACATCCTGGTCAATCGTTTTGATCAGGCTTTTGACTTTGCTTTGATGTTGACCTTCCAAGGATGGGAGAAGTTTATTCAATTCATTTTTTAACTTTATCAGGATCTCTCCTTTTTGTACCAGGTGCATGGTTGCAGAAGCAAGTTCACTATTTTTATGTTGAATGGCTGCTTCCAGTTTTTCTTCGTTTAAGCGAGAGATCATTTCTGAAGACTTTTTAGCTTCTGTTTTAAAAACCTCTTCTTTCTGTCTGATTTCTTCTTCTTTTTGGGAAATAAGAGCGAGCTTTTCTTTTTTATTTTTTCGCCTGTTTAGCCAGATTGCTCCAAACAACAGGAAACCTCCTAAAGCGCTGAAGGAAAGTTTTGCAATTGAAGTAGCGTACCACGGAGGAAGAATAGAGAACGATAAAGTGGTTTTTTGACTTTTTTCCCCATAGCCGTTTTGAGCTTCTACCTCAAAGAGGTAATCTCCAGGCTCTAAATTGGTATATTCCTTTGTTTGTTGTTGGTTCCATTCCGACCATTCAGTGTTGAATCCAATCAGCCGATGTCTATATTTTATGTGTTCTAATTGTCGGTAGTAAGGAGCTGCGAAATAAATCCGAAGGTGGTTTTCATTATTTCTGAGCCTTAATTTTTTAGATAAAGACAAGCCAGCTGATCCTCTGCCCATTAATTGTTTAGAAGAAGTGCTTACGGAAAAGCTTCTGATGAATGGTTTAAATAAAGAAAGCTTTTTCTCTTTTTGTAAAGGGTTGAGATGTACTAAGCCTTTAGTGGTTGAAATGAAAATATTTGACGGATCAAAGGCAAAGACATGTTCGAAACCGTCAACTAATTGAGGTTGGAAAAAATTAAAGTATTTTTTTTCCAAATCATTCAGAAGTCCGTTTTCAATGATTCTGATTAGGCCAAAAGACTGATCCGTGGCAAACCAGATGTCATCATTTTCATCCTGGAGTAATCTTCGAATCGGATCACTCGGACTAAAAACTTTTGAGAACTCAGGATGCAGTTGAAAAGAATCCGTTTGAGTTAAATATTCAAAAACGCCTTCAGGGGCAGTAAAGACGACTTCTCCACGGAGTTTAGCGACATTAATAGATAGCTGTGTGGGCAGTCCATTAGAGTTGGCATAGAAGTGAATGGATTCAATTTCTTGAAAATTCCTAGATAAGCGGATTCGATATAAGCCTTTATAGGCATGTGAGATCCAGATATTCCCTTCGCTATCTTGCTCGATTACCCGCGCAGATTCTTCGAATCCTTTCAGTTTTTTTATGAGTTGAAAAGGAGAGCGGCTTGTTTTCTCAAATTTGTAGAGGTACAGTCCTTCATAGGTGCCAACAAGGAAGTGATTTTCAGTTTCCCTTAACTGAAGGATTTTCCAAACCCCATTGGGAGAAGGAATGGGTATGGATTGATCATCCCGAATCCAAAACAGGCCTTCATGATGGCCTAAGAGCAAGTATTTATTTAATCGGTTTAGACTCCAAACCTGCCCTGCCGTATTTTCTATCTGATTGAATGAAGAAGCATTTTCTAATGAGTTTGTTTTTAATAAAGTCTTGACAAACAAACCTTGGTTTGTGCCTACATAAAGTTTATCTTCAAACACGGTGGAGGTATAGCAGGTGCCTTTAAGACCGACATCTCTATGTAAAAGGTAATGAGGAGAACTAATCCCGACGTAATCAATGCCATTATCCAATGCCAGCCATAAGTTTTCATGATTGTCTTGAAATATACTCAATATGGTGTTATTTTGAAGGCCATTCCCTCGGTTAAGATGAAGGACTATCTGACCATTTTTGTCAATGATTACAAATCCATTCTGGGGGCTTCCGATAGCAAATCGGTTATTGTTAAGCTTTATACCTGTGTAAGTTCTGTTTTTTGAAAGAAAGGAATTCGCAGGGCAATTGAAGGGTGAAATGGTCTTTGAAGTCAATTTAAATAAACCTTTTTCAGCAGATACGATGAGAAGTTCGCCCTTTTCCATAGGTAAAACAGCTGTCAAGGCAAAACGGACTAGTGAATTATCTGATAAAAAATCAATCAAATTTCCCTCTTCCAGCTTTTTTAAATTTAGATTTTGATCCTGGATAATTAAGTCTTCATTAATGGCGAAGAATCGGTCCATGGGAATAGCGGATTTTATTATTTCCATGCTCTCTGATTGCCATTTAAAGATGTAATGACTGGTACAAAAGAAGATTGCTCCTTTGATAGAAAAAATCTTCCAGACATCTGCAAAGCTCTTGCATGAGTCTGGGATATGAGAGGTGAGCGATTGGTAAAAAGGCTCCCCGTTGGGTTTTTGATCCAGAAAGCCTAACTCATCCTGACCACCTATGTACATTTTGTCTTCTTTTTGATAAAAAAGCGAACGAACAATTGTGAGATTGGGAAGAGGGAGTAAGTTCCATTTGTGGCCGTCAAATTCAAGTAACCCTTTATTGTTACCAAAATAAAGAACGCCCCTCTCATCTTGAGCGATGGCCCAGTTTTGTGTGCCTCCACCATAAGTTGATTTTGAGTAGCTATGAATATTGGGATTACCCATTGGGCGAATCTGACAGTTACCCCCCTGATACCCTGATAAGATTATTAAGAATATTGAAGGAATATGTAAGCTGGTTGATGTGTGTAAAAGAAAACTTACTATTTTTTTGAGCATTATTGTTTGGGTATTGATTTTTTCTGTAAAGTATGTTAATAGAGGGCTGGGTTTTAGGAATTTCAGCAAATAAAATGTCGCTAATTGGCAAAAAAACAAATTTGAGAAAGTGAAATAATTGATTTGACGTAATAAAGATGAACGATTAATTAGATTTGATGTAATTAAGATGTAACTTTATTGCCAATAAATATACGGCAGTTCTTTATTTTTGAGAAAATATTCATAAAAAAATTGATCAAGGATCATGAAAATATTTTGTAACACCTTTCTATTAACAATTTTATTGTGTGGCCTTTTCATCATGTCTTGCAAAGAACCTGATGAAGTAGGTGGCTGCGATCTTTCGACAAGCCTGGACGGATATCAACTGGTATGGCAAGATGAATTTGACGGCGATGAAATCGATCCTGCCAAATGGTCCTTCGATATTGGGGATGGATGTGATCGCGGCCAAGGCCTCTGTGGTTGGGGAAATAACGAATTACAATATTACACTGACAGTACCAGAAATGCCTACGTTTCGGATGGGCGTCTCGTCATCAAAGCGATTAAAGAATCTCCACTTTTCAAAGGAGAATATGAATACACTTCTGCACGTATGGTCACCAAAAATAAAGGAGACTGGAAGTTTGGCCGGATTGATGCGAGGGCAAGAATGCCTATAGGTAAAGGCCTCTGGCCAGCTGTGTGGATGCTGCCTACCGATACAATATACGGAATCTGGCCTGCGAGCGGCGAAATTGATATTATGGAATATCTTGGCGATAAGCCATCCGAAGTACTAGGTACTATTCATTTTGGGCACGAACAATGGGATTTTGAGTCTCAATATTACCAATTGGACGAGGAAGAGGGGACTTTTCATGATGATTTTCATGTGTTTTCAGTTATCTGGACAGAAGACTGCATTCAATTCATGGTCGATGGAGAACTATACGGTGAGCCGAATACGCGTTCTACTGTACTCCCTTCTACCTGGCCATTCGATAATCCTTTTCACTTGATCCTCAATATTGCTGTCGGAGGAAACTTACCGGGAAATCCTGATGCTAGCACGTCCTTCCCTCAAGTCATGGAGGTCGATTATGTAAGAGTTTATCAAACAAATAATAATTAATTGATATGAAGCATTTTTTACTACCTATTTTATTCGTTTTTATGGCCTTCGCTTATGTAAATGGCCAGCAGATCTGGGAGAACTTTCAAGATATTCGTAAGGGAGAGTACTTTTTTGAAAATGGAACGTTCATTCCCTACTTTGAAAACCCTGATCAGAATGGAAATACCAGCTTAGTCGCGGGGCAATACTCACGAAATCCTGCAGAATTATTTGACGTTATCACTATCGATGGCGCTATGGCTGATTTGTCTGACTATCTTTCTGGTGCAAAAAGCTTGAGCATTGATGTATGGAGCCCTGCAGTGGGTAAAACGGTGCAGATTACCCTTGAAAATAGAGATCTTGCTTTGCCCGCCAATTTCCCGACTGGAAGACATAGCGTATATCTTGCTACAACAAGTGTTGCTAATGCCTGGGAAACACTTACTTTCTCCTTTGATAACCAACCGGATGCGTCTGTGGCTAATGATAACGTAAACCGTTTGGTATTGCTTTTCGATCCGAATTCCAATAATGGAGATACCTATTACTGGGATAATTTAAACGGTCCGGAATTAGCTGATGACCCTTGCGACGGCGTGTCTGTGAATGATCAAATTATCAATGATTTTGAATGCCAGCAAAATATCAGCTATACTTTTTCTCACAGTGGTCCGAATTTCAGAAGAGTGGCTAATCCCGATCAAGCGGGCAACCCTAGCTCTTTTGTAGCCAGCTATACACGTAATGGCGGAGAGATGGATGATGTTATCATAGGAAGGTTAAATAATCCAATCACATTAGGTTCAGGAAGTATTTATACTTTAGACGTCTGGGATCCTAATGCGCCTACAACCGTTGCTATTTCCTTCCAATCAGGTGGTGTAGCGGTCATTGATACAGTTGCTTCTACTTCTGCAAGTAATCAATGGCAAACATTAACCTTCGATGTGCGCGAAGCGGCTGGCTCTCAGGTTGATCAAATTGTCACACTTTTCGATCCGGGTAATTTCACGAGCGATAATTATTTCTTTGATAACTTCAGAGTTTCTGAAAGTGTAAATGTAGCAGAGGTATCAAAGTTGAATCGCCTGGAAGTATTTCCTAATCCGGTAAGTAATGGAAGCTTGGTTTATTTCGAATATGAGCTAGAGCAATCTGCTACTGTTCAATTAAATGTATTCGATTTAAATGGTAAGTTGGTATCCAATGTAATCAATGCTGACCAAAGTGCAGGGAATGAGCGCTTTGAGTGGAATACAACTGGTTTAAGTGCGGGGCTTTATTTCTACAATCTGATCATTGATGGTCAAAGCACTTCCGGAAAAATCACTGTTAGATAAAAGGCTAAGGGTTAAAGGAAAAGGGAATTTGTTGCCCTTAACCCTTAACCCTTTCCCTTCTACCCTTCATCCTTAATCTTTCATCCTTAACCCATATTCATGAATAAGAATACTTACTTAGTGATGATTGCCCTGATCGTAGCTCTGGGGGGCTTTTTAATGGGCTTTGATGCTTCGGTCATCTCCGGGGTAGTAAAATTTATTGAAACAGATTTTAACCTTTCCAAACTGGAATTGGGTTGGGCCGTTGGATCGCTGACCTTTACGGCTACCGCTGCTATGCTAGCGGCTGGTCCGATCAGTGATATTGTAGGTCGAAAAGTAGTGTTGCGGTATGCAGCTGTTTTGTATGCTATTTCGGCTATTGGTTCTGCATTTGCACCCAACTTTTTACTGTTAGTTATTTTCCGAATGATTGGTGGCTTTGGTGTTGGGGCTTCTCTTATTATTGCCCCAATGTATATTGCCGAAATCGCCCCTCCACAAATGCGTGGACAGATGGTTTCTTTTAATCAGTTAAACATTGTTGTCGGAATTTCGGCCGCCTTTTTCTCTAATTATTTGATATTGCAATGGGGACAAAGTGATAGCGAATGGGCTTTATCTATGGGGTTCGGCCGTTATAACTGGCGCTGGATGCTTGGTGTGGAAACCCTTCCTGCTATTTTATATTTTTTGGGTTTGTATTTTGTGCCCCGAAGCCCGCGTTGGCTGATCATGAAAGGGCAGTTTGAAGAAGCGCTTAAAGTCATGAAATGGGCAGTAGGAGATCAGGAAGCTACTAGAGAATTAGAAGAGGTAAGATCGAGTATTGATTCGGAAACTAAAAAAGAAAGAACTCCCCTGGGTGAATTGTTCAAACCAGCCATGCGATTGGTCCTTAGTATTGGTATTGTAGTCGCTATTTTGCAACAGATCACGGGAATCAATTCCGTCTTTTTCTATGCTCCAATGATTTTTGAGCAATCTGGTGTTGGAACGGATGCTTCTTTTTCTCAAGCTATATATGTAGGCTTGATCAATTTAGTGTTCACCGTTCTGGCTATTCTTTTCATTGATAAATTAGGGCGCAAGCCTCTGTTGAGCTTTGGAGTAGCAGGTATAGCCATCTTTATGTTTATTCTGGCTTACGGCTTCAGTACAGCTCGCTATACACTACCCGAATCTGCCTTAACGGAATTATCCGAAGGAATTGACCGAACAAAATTAACCGCTATGGTCGGTCAAACCTATGACAGCGATGTGGCGTTTAAAGATGCCTTAAAGCAAAACTTAGGCGAAGAAAGTACAGTACTCTACGAGTCTGAGCTCATTACTGCTTCTATCTCCATTAATTCAATCCTTATTCTTATTGGAATTTTAGGCTTTGTGGCATCCTTTGCGATCTCAATAGGCCCTGTAATGTGGGTACTCTTTTCTGAGTTATTCCCCAATAAAGTTAGAGGTTTGGCTATATCTTTTGTCGGGCTCATAAACTCTGCCGTTAGTTTCTTGGTGCAGCTTATTTTTCCTTGGGAGCTCGCCACCTTTGGTAGTTCTGCTACTTTCTTGGTGTACGGCATCTTTGCTGCATTAGGGCTGATCTTTATTATCACCACTATACCTGAAACTAAAGGAAAATCACTGGAAGAATTAGAAAAAATATTAGTAAAAGAATAATGGTTAAGGGGGTTTATAAAGTTGAAAATTTAAGAAGCCTATTACTTCTAAAACTTTTTTACTCTTTCAACTTCCTAAACAGTCCAAACTATCTAAATATTTAAAAAGTCCTAAACTCTAAAATATATGTACACTCGCCTGATTTTATTTATATTTTTATTGAGCATGTTTTCCTGTGTGGCACCCCCTGAAAAAAAGGAAAATTCTTCCTCAAAACCAGAGGAGGTCGTTAAACCAGTAAAGGTAGAACTCATAAAAAAAGACGGGGATTATGAGCTAATGGTAAACAAAAAACCTTATTGGATCAAGGGGGCCGGCCTGGAATTTGGAAACGTAGAAAAACTGGCCGAACATGGTGGGAATTCTTTTCGTACCTGGCGGACGGACAATGGAAAAGACTCTGGAAAGGAAGTACTGGATAGAGCACATAAAAATGGTTTGTTGGTTACTATGGGAATTGAAGTAGCTCGTGAACGACATGGTTTTGATTATAACGATCCTGCTGCCGTTAAAGAGCAATTAGAGCGTATCAAAGAAGAAGTGCTTATGTACAAGGATCACCCCGCTATGATGATCTGGTCTATCGGTAATGAACTGAACCTGAGAGCTACTAACCCTAAAGTATGGGATGCCGTAAACGAGATTTCAAAATTCATTCATGAAGTCGATACCAACCATTTGACAATCACCACCTTGGCTGGTATTTCCAAAGAATTGGTTGACGATATAAAAGAACGAGCCACCGATCTGGATTTGCTTGGTATTCAAATGTATGGTGATCTTCCAAACCTTCCACTCAGAGTGGAAGAATCCGGCTGGGATGGCGCTTATATTGTTACAGAATGGGGAGCTACCGGGCATTGGGAAGTGCCTACCACTGAATGGAAAGCTCCGGTAGAGAACCATAGCAGCCGAAAAGCGGATTTTTATCTTGAACGTTACAAACAAGCTATCGAGCCTTCCAAAGATCAATGTGTGGGCTCGTACGTGTTTTTATGGGGGCAAAAACAAGAGCGAACGCCAACCTGGTATGGCATTTTCCTTGATTCAGGCATTGAAACGGAATCCGTGGATGCCATGCACTATATCTGGAATAATAAATGGCCGGATAACAGAAGCCCACGTTTAGATTCCTTTTTGCTTGAAGGAAAAACAGCTTACGAGTCGGTTTATTTAAAGCTGCAAGGGGAAAGTAAAGCAATGGTATTTTGTAACGACCCGGATGAAGATGCCTTGACTTTTAAATGGGATGTTAAACAGGAAAGTACTGATCTTCAGGACGGGGGAGATTATGAGGAAACGCCTGAAAGCCTTGATATTTCCTTTGAAGCTGCTAAAGACGGATCTGTGCGTTTCAAAGCACCTGAAAAGGAAGGAGCTTATCGCTTATTTGTATATGCCTTTGATGGAAATGGACATGCTGCCCACGCAAATATTCCATTTTATGTGAAAAAATAGTTGGTTGAATGGCTTTAAGTTATTACGTTCTTTGACAAATTGTGTGGAACTTCAAAATGATAACCTTTGAATGGCCTTGTGGCTGAAAGGCTTATCATTTTGAAGTTTCATTTTCCACAATTTATGTCAAAGAACTAGTTATTATAAAGTAAGAGGTTGTTCCCCAAATGGATAATAACCCCTGACAGGGGCTATTATCCATTTGGGGAACAACCTCTTACTTTGGAAAATATCTATTTGCTAAATAAAAATTAGAATTAAAAAAGATGCCTTTAACCTCTCAACTTGAAGAGAAAAAAGTACATGGGATGTTCATGGAACGGGACGGAGAGCGCTTTTACAAGATCGAAAATTATGATCAGCTCAGTCCCTTCTTCATGTCTATTGTGAGTTCATCCGATCATTGGTTATTTATTTCCAGTAAAGGAGGATTGACAGCCGGCCGAAAAAATGCAGATAATGCACTCTTTCCTTATTATACAGACGATAAAATCCACGATTTTTCTGAGCTGACAGGAAGTAAAACCATTTTCAGGGTTTGGGGTAAAGAGGGGTTTACCCTCTGGGAGCCTTTCTCTGATCGTTTGTCAGGTACTTATCCGATAAAACGCAATCTTTACAAAAGTTGCAGCGGCAACCAGATCGTTTTTGAAGAAATCAATGAGACTTTCAGCCTTGTTTTTCGTTACGCCTGGATGTTTAGCGATCAATATGGTTTCGTAAGAAAATCGACCATCCTGAATAAAGGAGAACAGCCTATTTCTGTAGATCTACTCGATGGAATCCAAAATATTCTGCCTTATGGCATAAATGCCAAACTCCAAAATGACCGCAGTACCCTTGTGGATGCTTATAAAAAAAGTGAATGGTACGCAGAAGGTAATCTGGGAGTTTTTACTTTGAGTTCCATGATCGTTGATAGAGCAGAACCCAGTGAAGCATTAAAAGCTACTGTTGTATGGTCTGCTGGCCAGAAGTCAAATATTACCCTCATTTCGGATCTTCAACTAGAGGCTTTCAGAAACGGCAAAGGACTGCAGCAACGCACCGATATCCGTGCATCTCGTGGAGCCTATCTTTTGAACATGCAGTTCGATCTCAAACCACTCCATCCCAAAAGCTGGTATATCGTTGCTGATCTGGACAAAGAAGTCGGAGATGTGATAGCTATTGCTGAAAAGGTGCAATCAAGCGCTTCACTCATTAGTGAACTGGAAAAAGATATCCAGGCAGGAACTATTAAACTACGTAAATTAGTAGCTCAATCGGACGGTATCCAGGTAGCCGGGGATGAATCTTTGATCGAACGTCATTTTTTCAATACCCTGTTCAATATTTTCAGAGGTGGGGTGTTCATTCGCAATTATGAACTTCCCAAAAGGGATTTTCTAGCTTATCTGGTGCAACATAACAAGTCTGTTTTTGAAAAATACCATTCGCAGGTCAATGCTTTTTCTGATTGGTTTTCGGTGAAAAAGCTGACCGAGGCGGTGGAGAAGAGTAATGATCCGGATTTTTATCGTTTGTCATTTGAATATCTTCCACTGATGTTCAGCCGCCGGCATGGCGATCCTAGTCGCCCCTGGAATCGGTTTTCCATAGAGATCCGCAATGACGATGGTTCGGAAAAACTTTATTATCAGGGGAACTGGCGGGATATTTTTCAAAATTGGGAGGCATTATGCTTGTCTTATCCGGGCTTCCTGCCTCATGTGATCTGTAAGTTCTTAAATGCCTCCACCATCGACGGTTATAATCCTTATCGAATTACAAAAGATGGTATTGACTGGGAAACGATTGAACCTGATGATCCTTGGTCGTACATCGGATATTGGGGAGATCATCAGATCATATACATGCTAAAGTTGTTGGAGTTATCCCGGCAGTTTGATCCGGAGTGGTTGCCATCTATGTTTGATAAAGCAGTTTTCTCTTACGCTAATGTTCCGTATAAGATAAAGTCTTATGAATCCATTTTGGAAAACCCATACGACACGGTGGTTTATGATGAGGAAATGGAACAAGAGATTGAGGAGGCTGTTGAGCGATTAGGGAATGATGGTAAGCTACTACTCGATGAAGAAGGGAAAGTCGTTCACGTTTCCTTTTTGGAAAAAATATTGGTTAGCCTTCTTGCGAAATTATCCAATTTCATTCCTGAGGCAGGTATATGGCTCAACACACAACGCCCCGAATGGAATGATGCCAATAATGCATTGGTAGGAAACGGTGTTTCTATGGTTACCTTGTATTACCTAAGGAGGTTCATCGCTTTCTTTTCATCCGTTTTGGAAGATTGTCGTCAGGAACAATTTACTGTTTCGGCCCATTTATCAGCCTTCTTTCAAAATGTTTTGGATGTTCTCAGAGAACACCAAAGTATTCTGAGCGTTCAATGTTCAGACCTTGAAAGGAGAGAAATGATGGATGCGCTGGGCAATGCCGGAAGTGGTTATCGCAAAAATGTTTATGCTCAACCGAGCGATCCGCAGAAGCAGTTGGTCTACAAAGAAGAACTGTCCGAACTGTTCAGCCTTTCGAATGCTTATATCGACGACTCCATTCAAAAAAACAAACGAGAAGATGGGCTCTTTCATGCTTATAATCTGATTAATATTACAAACGAAAAAGAAGTAGGTATTCGTCGCTTATATGAAATGCTGGAAGGGCAGGTCGCTGCCTTGAGTTCGGGAAGTTTATCGGCTGAAGAAGCTTTAAATGTTATGCGAGCGCTCAGGGAAAGCAATATGTATCGCCCGGATCAACATAGTTATTTGTTATATCCCGACAGAACCCTGCCTCGGTTCTTGAAAAAGAATGATATTCCGGCTAATTTGCTTAACGGTTTAAAGCTTCCGGCATATTTACTTGAAAATAACAATGACTCCATTTTCAAAAAAGATGCCCTTGGAAACTGGCATTTCAATGGCAATTTCCACAATGCCAATGATCTGAAGGAAGCATTGAATGAATTGACAGAGAATGGTTATAAAGATTTGGTGAGCAGAGAAAAAGATCAGATCCTGGATGTATTCGAAAGGGTATTTGATCATCAGTCCTTTACCGGTCGATCGGGTACTTTTTTTGGTTATGAAGGGCTGGGGTGTATATACTGGCATATGGTTTCCAAACTCGTCCTGGCTGCTCAGGAAAATTGCTTCTGGGCTCTGGAGAATGGCGTAAATGAAGCCTTAATACAAAAACTAATCGATCATTACTACGATCTCAGAGCAGGTATCGGCTTCAATAAATCACCAGAGGAATATGGGGCATTCCCTACTGATCCTTATTCTCATACGCCTTCTAGTGCCGGGGCTCAACAGCCCGGAATGACGGGGCAAGTGAAAGAAGACGTGCTTTGGCGCTTTGGTGAATTAGGCCTAAGAGTTAAAAATGGGGAAATTCATTTTGATCCGTTTTTATTATCCATCGATGCTTTTTTAACCAAAGTCACCCCATTTGAATATTTTGATGTAAATGGAAAGCCTTCGAACATTCTTCTAGAGAAAACTTCACTTGCTTTTACTTACTGTCAGGTGCCAATTGTTTATTACGTTTCTCAAGAACCTAAAGTAGAAGTTTTTTCTGCGAATGGAAATAGCCGCTCTCATGCTTCTTTAGCTTTGGACGGAGAATCATCTACTGAAATCACGAACAGAACAGGGAATATTACCCGGGTAAATGTATATATACCTGAGGGAAAATTTCTTAAAAACATCGTTCTTTGACAAATTGTGTGGAACTTCAAAATGAGAAGCCTTTCAGCCCAAAGGGTATTCAAGGCTTCTCATTTTGAAGTTCCATTTTCCACAATTTATGTCAAAGAACTAAAAACATAACACTATTTCAGAATAAAGTCTAATCCTTACACTTTTTATCATAAACATAGATGCAATATGCGCTTAATTACGTTATTCTTTTTATTTATATTATCAACTACGTTGGGATTCAGTCAATACGACTTACCTGTCACCTTCGATGACGGAAGTATTGATTACGATCTGACTGATTTTGGAGGGAACAATTCTTCAGTAGTCGTAGATCCAACCGATCCGATGAATATGGTTGGGCAAGCTATCAAAACAGCTTCCGCTGAATTGTGGGCTGGAACGACCATGGGAGAAAATGGGTTTATCTCTCCTATACCCTTTGCTAACAACGCAACACAAATGCAGGTGCGCGTGTGGTCGCCTGATGCGGGTACTCCTATTCGCCTGAAGGTAGAAGATTCTACCGATCCGACTATTAGCGTAGAAACAGAAGTGAATACTACTGTTGCTATGGCCTGGGAGACTCTAGTATTTGACTTTTCCAATGAAGCGCCGGGAACGGCACAATTGAATTTAGCCAATACGTACAACAAAGCTTCTATCTTCTTCAATTTTGGAACCGACGGAGCTACTGCCGGCGAAAAGACCTACTACTGGGATGATGTTGTATTCTTGTCCTCCGGTCTGGCCCAGGTAGATCTTCCGGTAACCTTTGAAGACAGCAATGTAGACTACGATCTTACTGATTTTGGTGGAAATGCTTCCTCAGTAGTAACGGATCCAACGGATCCTAACAATACAGTAGGCCAGGCTATTAAAACCGATGTAGCAGAATTATGGGCTGGAACGACAATGGGTGATAACGGCTTTGCCAGTGCAATTCCTTTTACAGCTGATGAAACACAGATCAGTGTTCGTGTGTGGTCGCCAGATGCGGGAACGCCTATTCGCCTTAAAGTAGAAGATTCTAATGATCCGGGTATTAGTGTAGAAACGGAAGTGAATACCACAGTAGCTATGGCCTGGGACACATTGATCTTTGATTTTTCGAATGAGGTAGATGGAACTGCTCAATTGAACCTCGCGAATACTTACAATAAAGCGTCCATCTTCTTCAACTTTGGTACAGATGGTGCTACAGCCGGCGAAAAGACTTACTATTGGGATGATGTAGAATTCGTTCCTGGTAGTGGCAGCGGTGGCGGTGGAGGAGGAGCTTCTCCTTATTGCGAAACAGAAGTGAAGCATTTAGGCATTCCTGCAGAAGATGCTTCAGCTATCTTTTTGACTATTGAAAATCAGGATGCTAGCACGCTTTTCGTTGAAATTGAATCGGCTAATGGGGATCCAGTTGACTTTTTATTGGTAACAGGTGGTAGTGGCGCCATGATTTCTGGCGAAGATACTTCCGTTCCTGGAAAGATCAGCCGTACACTTTCCTGGGCTACACCGCCCGCTGATGTAACAATGAACATTTTATGGAGTAAGGTCTCTTTTGGAGGAAATTGGCAACTAAGCCCAATGGATATTACGGTTCAATTCGCAGATACTTGCGGGGCGGTTAGTTTGGATCCTGTTGACCTGCCAATAACTTTCGAAGATGCGAATGTTGATTATAATCTTACAGACTTCGGAGGCAACGCTTCTTCTATTGTAACAGATCCTACCGATCCAATGAATACAGTTGGCCAGGCTATAAAAACGGATGTAGCTGAGGTATGGGCCGGAACGACAATGGGTGATTCAGGCTTGGCGAACCCAATTCCATTCGCAAATGGAGCTACTCAAATAAGTGTGCGCGTTTGGTCGCCAGATGTAGATACACCTATTCGCTTGAAAGTAGAGGATTCCAATAATCCGACTATCAGTGTAGAAACTGAGGTGAATACGACTACTGCTATGGCTTGGGATACCCTGATCTTTGATTTTGCGAATCAGGTAGACGGTACTGCAGAAATCAACTTCGATAATACGTACGATAAAATTTCTATCTTCTTCAATTTCGGAACGGACGGTGCTACCGCTGGTGAAAAAACCTACTACTGGGATGATGTAGAGTTTCTGGCGCCAACTTCTGTTCAAATTGACTTACCAGTAACTTTCGAGGATAGTAATATTGATTATGATTTAACGGATTTTGGAGGGAATGCTTCTTCTATTGTTGTTGACCCAACAAATCCAATGAATACAGTCGGACAGGCTATTAAAACGGATGTAGCTGAGGTTTGGGCTGGAACCACTATGGGGAATAATGGCTTCGCTAACGCTATTCCTTTCACTGCTGATGAGACAGAAATCAGTGTGCGTGTGTGGTCACCGGACGCAGGAACACCTATTCGCTTGAAAGTAGAAGATTCTAATGACCCGGCTATTAGTGTCGAGACAGAAGTGAATACCACTGTAGCCATGGCCTGGGAAACCTTGACTTTCGACTTTTCCAATGAAGCAGATGGGACTGCTGCATTGAATTTAGCGAATACATACAACAAAGCTTCTATCTTCTTCAATTTCGGAACAGATGGCGCTACCGCCGGTGAAAAAACGTACTACTGGGACGATGTGGAATTTGTTCCAGGCGGTGGAAGCGGTGGAGGAGGAGAATCTCCTTACTGTGAAACTGAAGTTACGCACCTGGGGATTCCTGCGGAAGAAGCTTCAGCGATCTTCCTGACCATTACGAATCAGGATGCCACTACCATGTTTGTGGAAATTGAATCGGCTAATGCAGATCCTGTTGACTTCTTGTTGATAGCAGGAGGCAGCGGAGCTATGATTTCTGATGAAGATTTTTCTGTTCCCGGAAAAATCAGCCGTACAATGACCTGGGCAACCCCCCCGGCAGATGTAATGATGAATGTTTTATGGAGTAAGGAATCCACTATGGGGAATTGGCAATTAAGCCCGATGGATATCACGGTTCAGTTTGCCGATACTTGTGCTGCTCCTGCTTTAGATCCGGTAGATTTACCGATTACTTTTGAAGATAGCAATGTAGACTATGATTTAACCGATTTTGGAGGCAACGCTTCTTCTATCGTAACGGATCCGACCGATCCGATGAATACCGTTGGTCAGGCAATCAAAACCGCTTCGGCTGAATTATGGGCTGGAACGACAATGGGGAACAATGGCTTAGCCAATCCTATTCCTTTTTCCGTTAACAGTGCTGAAATCCGCGTACGTGTTTGGTCTCCAGATGCAGATACACCGATACGGATTAAAGTAGAAGATTCAGCAGATCCGGCGATCAGTGTAGAAACGGAAGTGAATACTACGGTAGCTATGGCCTGGGATACGTTGGTTTTTGATTTTAACAATCAGGTAGATGGTACTGCACCTATCAACTTTAATAATACATACGATAAAATCTCTATCTTCTTCAATTTTGGAACAGATGGAGCTACAGCAGGTGAAAAAACGTACTTTTGGGATGATGTTGAGTTCATTGCACCAACTTCTTTCCAAATTGATTTACCGGTTACTTTTGAAGATCCTACGGTAGATTATAACCTTACGGATTTTGGAGGCAATGCGTCATCCATTGTAACGGATCCAACGGATCCGATGAATACAGTCGCTCAGTCTATCAAGACCGATGCTGCAGAATTATGGGCCGGAACAACAATGGGGGATTTAGGTTTCGCTAATCCTGTTCCTTTTACGCCTCTTGAAACTAAAATGCGTGTGCGCGTTTGGTCTCCGGATGCTGATACGCCAGTTCGTTTAAAAGTAGAGGATTCCAATGATCCGGCAATTAGCGTGGAAACGGAAGTGAATACAACTGTAGCGATGGCTTGGGATACCTTGACTTTCGACTTTTTGAATCATGTTGACGGTACAGCGCCTTTAAACTTTGCGAATACTTATGGCAAAGCATCCATCTTCTTCAATTTCGGTACAGATGGTGCAACAGCTGGAGAGAAGACTTATTTCTGGGATGATGTAGAATTTATTGCTGATGCAGGGGGACAATCTGCTTACTGTGAAACAGAAGTTAAGCACTTAGGAATTCCTGCGGAAGAAGCGTCTGCTATCTTCCTGACCATTAAAAATATTGATCCAAATACGGTATTGGTAGAAATTGAATCTGCGAATACGGATCCGGTTGACTTTTTGCTGATTACGGGTGGTAGCGGCGCTACGATCTCCGATGAAGATTTTTCTGTTCCCGGAAAAATCAGCCGTACGATGACCTGGGCAACGCCGCCAACGGATATGACTATGAATGTGTTGTGGAGTAAAGAATCAACCATGGGTAACTGGCAACTGAGCCCAATGGATATTACCCTTCCATTTGCAGCAACCTGCCCGCCTCCAGCGCTTGATCCGCCTAGCTTACCGATTACTTTCGAAGAAACGGATATAGATTATGCGTTGACTGATTTCGGTGGAAACGCCTCTTCTATTGTAGTTGATCCTACGGATCCTATGAATACAGTGGTGGAAGCCATTAAAACCAACACGGCGGAAACCTTTGCAGGTACATCTGTTGCGAACAATGGTCTGGCAGAACCTATTCCTTTTGCTACCAATGCTACAGAAATGACCGTTCGCGTTTGGTCTCCGGATGCAGGAATTCCTGTACGCTTAAAAGTGGAAGATAATACTAATTCCGCCATTAGTGTGGAAACGGAAGTAAATACTACCGTAGCCATGGCCTGGGACACCTTGACTTTTGACTTCTCTGCTCCGGTAGCGGGTACACCGCTATTGAATTTAGCCAATACCTACGATAAAGTCACTATTTTCTTCAATTTCGGAACGGATGGAGCTACAGCAGGTGAGAAAACGTACTACTTTGATGATGTAGACTTTATTAATCCGAATACATTCCCTGTCGATTTACCGATCACCTTTGAAGCAGATACCATTGATTATGATCTAACGGACTTTGGTGGCAATGTTTCTTCAATCGTAGTTGATCCAACCGATCCAAATAATAAAGTTGGTCAGGCGATCAAGATAAACACAGCGGAAACTTTTGCAGGTACCACAATGGGTGGAAATGGTTTAGCTAATCCAATTCCGTTTGTGGGTAACGCGACAGAGATTCGCGTGCGCGTATGGTCTCCGGATGCCGGAACACCTATCCGTCTGAAAGCAGAAGATGCTGCTGATCCGGCCATAAGCGTAGAAACGGAGTTGATGACTACTGTAGGCATGGATTGGGATACCTTGGTATTTGATTTCTCGAACCAGGTGGACGGTACGCCAATTTTGAACCTGGCGAATACCTATAATAAATTAACTATTTTCTTCAACTTTGGAACAAGCGGAGCGGCCGCAGGAGAGAAGACTTACTACTGGGATGATGTAGAATTTGTAATTCCTACTTTAGATCAGATCGATCTTCCAATCACTTTTGAAGATGATAATGTAGATTATGATTTGACCGATTTTGGTGGCAATGCCTCTTCGATTGTTGAAGACCCGACGGATCCTATGAATACCGTTGGTCAGGCGATCAAAACCGATGTGGCACAAACCTTTGCGGGTACAACAATGGGAGCTACTGGTTTAGCTAATGCCATTGCCTTTGAACCAAATGCGACTCAAATACGCGTGCGTGTTTGGTCGCCGGATGCAAATACACCTATTCGTCTGAAAGTAGAAGATTCAACCGATCCTGCTATCAGTGTGGAGACAGAGGTTAATACTTCTGTAGGGATGGAATGGGATACTTTAGTCTTTAACTTCCTGAATGAAGTAGCTGGAACACCAGCCATAAACTTTGCGAATACTTACGATAAAATTACCATATTCTTCAATTTCGGTACGGATGGGCCTACGGCAGGCGAAAAGACTTACTACTGGGATGATGTAGAATTCCTGGGTGTTAGTCAGGTGCAAATAGACCTTCCTGTTACCTTTGAAGACGATAATGTCAATTACGATTTAACGGACTTTGGCGGAAACGCTTCTTCCATCGTTGAAGATCCTACGGATCCAATGAATACGGTTGCTGAATCGGTTAAAACCGATGTGGCAGAAACTTTTGCTGGTACGACCATGGGTAATGATGGCTTTAGCAATCCGATTCCGTTTACAGCATTAGAAACGGTTATCAGCGTACGCGTTTGGTCGCCAGATGCTAATATTCCGGTGCGTTTGAAAGTAGAAAATGCCAATGATCCGGGTATTAGCGTAGAAACAGAAGTGAACACTACGGTAGCTATGGAATGGGAAACTTTATTCTTTGATTTCTCAAATGAAGTAGCGGGCACTCCGGCTCTTGACCTGGGGAGCGTTTATAGCAAAGCATCTATCTTCTTCAACTTTGGTACAGATGGTGCTACGGCAGGCGAAAAGACCTATTACTGGGATGATGTGCAGTTTGTTCCTTTTGTTTTTGATCAAATTGACTTGCCAGTTACTTTCGAGGAAACTACAGTCTTCTACGAACTCGTTGACTTTGGAGGTAATGCCTCTCTGGTTGTTGAAGATCCAACAGATCCTGCTAATACGGTAGCTCAATCGATAAAAACTTCTGCTGCACAGACTTTTGCAGGTACGACTATGGGGACAGATGGCTTCGCCAATGCTATTCCGTTCACGGCTGATGAAACGAAAATGACGGTAAGAGTTTGGTCGCCAGACGCCAATACGCCAATCCGTTTAAAAGTAGAAGATGCTGCGGATCCAGGCATCAGCGTAGAAACAGAAGTGAACACTACGGTAGCTATGGAATGGGAAACACTGGAGTTTGATTTCAGCAATGAAGTTCCAGGTACGCCGGCTTTGAATCTGGCCAATACGTATGATAAGGCAATTATTTTCTTCAATTTTGGTACCGACGGACCTACAGCTGGTGAAAAAACATACTTTTGGGATGATGTAGAATTTGGTGGATTACCATTACCAAATACAGTATACGACATCATTGCAAATAGTACCGCGCACGATACCCTGGAAATTGCTATCGATGCAGCTGAATTGGATGATGATCTGATGAGTGCAGGACCATTTACAGTATTTGCACCTACTGATGATGCTTTTGCGAATCTACCGGCTGGTTTGTTGGATGCGCTTTTGGCTGACCCAACGGGCGCTTTGGCAGATGTACTGCTTTACCACGTTCTTGGCATTGAAGCATTGTCCGGAGGTTTATCAGATGGTCAGATGGTAACTACCCTGCTTGGGTTTGATCTTACCATAAACATTGATGGCAATGATAATGTCTTCATCAATAATGAAGCGCAGGTAATTGTAGCTGATCTTCAGGCGCAAAATGGGGTTGTACACGTCATTGATGCTGTTCTTTCATTGCCAGACGCTACGAATGAGGTCAGTATAAATGCGCCGGCATTATCTGTTTATCCAAACCCAGCGGATCAACAAGTGACCTTGTCATTGGATAAATTAGGCAATGCGCCCATTCAGTTGGAGATTTTCCACACGAACGGCCAATTGGCTTACAGTCAAATGATCAACAGCACACAAGTGGTTGTTCCTACAGCTAACTTCGATAATGGTGTTTACCTTATCAAGTTGAAAGGAGAGGAGTGGACAACGCTTAAAAGGTTGGTAATACAGAGATAAAAAATAGAAAGAAGGGTGTTAAAAAAAAGGCTCTCGCTTCAGCGAGAGCCTTTTTTTTAACACCCTTCTTTCTCTGTATTACCAACCTTTTAGGAATTACGAAGGAAGAATCGCCTTTTTTATTTATATTTGATTGAATGCGTTGTAAGTTGTAAAATTCCGCCAAATGAATAGTCAAAGCACTAAATTAAATAATTATCAAACAATACATGAAAGTACTCTATTATAACGAACTCAATTACCAACCTTTAAAAAAGCAGTTTGAAAAATTAATTTCTTATCTGGAAAAAGGAGATTTCAAATCAGCAGATGTTAAGAAGCTAAAAGATCTCGGTTATTATCGCGCAAAACTGGATAAAGAAAACCGCTTGATCTTCAAAATTGGTGAGTACGAAGGAGAAAAATATTTGTTCCTTCTGGAAATTATTTTAAATCATGCCTACGATAAATCTCGCTTCCTCTCCGGAGCTTCAATTGATGAAAACAAACTAGGCCCGCTCGGTTCTGAAAAACAACTTAAATCAGAAGATCTGGAACCCGTAAGGTTTGTGAATAAAAAACAACAACATTTTCACATTCTCGACAAAATCCTCTCGTTCGATGAAGAACAAGAAACTATTTTTAATTCACCCCCTCCAGTCATCATTATCGGTTCAGCAGGTAGTGGAAAAACTGCGCTGACACTTGAAAAAATAAAGCAACTCCGTGGACGGATCCTTTACGTTACCCTTTCTTCTTATCTCGTTGAGAACTCCAGTGAACTGTATTATTCTTTTGGGTATGATAATGATAAGCAAGAAATTGATTTCCTTTCTTTTGCCGAATATTTGGGGGCTATTGAACTGCCTATGGGTAAGGAAATTGATTTTCAAGCTTTTTCAAAATGGATTTGGCGTTATCAACAGGCATATAAAATAAAGGATTCGTATAAATTATTCGAAGAGTTTAAAGGAGTGCTTACGGGAACTGAAGTAGAAAAACCGTATTTGTCTGAAAAAGATTATATGGATCTGGGCATTCGTCAGTCAGTATATAGTAAGAAAGAACGAGAAGTGGTTTATGAACTCTTCACCAAATATCTTGAATTTTTAAAAGAAGGTGAATATTATGATAGCAATATCGCGGCTTTTCAACGTATCGATCAGGTTAATCCATTGTATGATTTCGTAGTAGTGGATGAAGTGCAGGATATTACGAATATTCAATTGTCCTTGATCCTTCGTTCCCTTAAGCAAGCACAGAACTTCATCCTTTGCGGTGATAGCAATCAAATAGTACATCCAAATTTTTTCTCCTGGGCGAATGTAAAAACGCTTTTCTACCAACAGGATCTTAAAGGTCAGCTAACGCGTATTTTGTATTCCAACTACCGGAATACTCCCGAAGTAACGCATATTGCTAATCAATTACTCCGTGTAAAAAATGCCCGTTTTGGTTCTATTGATAAGGAAAGTACCTTTTTGGTTAAAGCCAATTCAAGCAATCACGGGGAGGTGGAATTTTTTCAGGATACTCCCAAAGTGAAAAAAGAACTGGATCGGCGGACCGGAAAGTCCGCACGTTTTGCAGTATTGGTGATGCGAAATGAAGATAAACCAGGAGCTAGAAAGTTTTTTAGTACTCCGTTGATCTTTAGTGTTCAGGAAGCCAAAGGGCTTGAATACGAAAATATTATTCTCTATAATTTCATTACCGATAATGAATCTGCGTTCCGGGAAATTTGTCAGGGGGTTAAGAAATCTGAGCTCGAAGGAGATTTGAAATATGCGCGGGCGAAAAGTAAAAGTGATAAATCCTTAGATGAATATAAGTTTTATATCAACTCACTTTATGTAGCAATTACCCGGGCGGTTAAAAACTTGTATGTCATTGAGAAAGTTCGAAAACACGAACTGTTAAATTTACTGGATTTAGTAGAGTTTAAAGATCAAGTCAAGGTGGAAGACCAGCGTTCTTCCGATGAAGAATGGCAAAAAGAAGCACGCCGACTGGAACTTCAAGGGAAAAAGGAGCAGGCTGAAAACATACGGAAACAAATTTTACATACTGAAGAGGTGCCTTGGGAAGTAATCACTTCTACGAAATTAGAAATACTCAAATCAAAAGCCCTGGATCCCGAAAATTACAATAAAAAAGCCAAGGATATCTTGTTTGAATACGCTCTGATTTACAACGAAATAGACGTTTTTCCTCAGTTGGTTGAATTGAAATACCGCAAAGCTGAGAATTGGGCGCAAAAAGGTTTTCAACGCATTGAATTAAAATATGAGCCGTTTTTTGCGGATAAAGTCACTCAGGTAAGTGTTCAACTCCGTAAATATGGACCTGATTTCAGAAA
The DNA here is from genome assembly GCA_964537285.1 of uncultured Saprospiraceae bacterium. Taxonomy (GTDB): domain Bacteria; phylum Bacteroidota; class Bacteroidia; order Chitinophagales; family Saprospiraceae; genus CAZHZT01. The sequence goes on from CAZHZT010000009.1 coordinate 47,304, forward strand.
CCCATTCAATTTTACGCCTCTTATGATGGCCGCCATGGGGGGCAGCCCTCAGCTTATTGATCATTTATTAGAAATCGGTGCAGATCCCCAACTCAAAGATAACCTGGGCCGGCAAGCCTTCCAAATTGCTTTATGGAAATCATATCTCGACCATAATTATATTCGTACGGCCCTCGTGAAAGTGTATAAACGCCTGCAACCGGATGCAATAAAAGTGAAGTTCAGAAATCGTCTGATTAAGTTGAACTCCAATCAAATGGAGTTTTTTATGCTTAATTTTATGATTGCACTCCTAAAGGAAATCACTACTTTTAAAATTCAAGTCGATTTGCCGGGCTTTGAATCAGTAGATTTTGTTGAAACGCTGACCCACTTCCCGGAACGGATTATGCCGGAATACCGGAAACGCCGGCAATATATTTCCAGTATCTTAGCCAAGAATGAAATTTTCAGAGATGATCCCTACAACCGCCAGCTTTTCTTCCGTATTCGAAGAGGCTATTATATCATCAACCCTCTTTTGGAAGTTGAATTTGAAGGTAAATGGCATAATATCTATGACCTCATGCAGACGATGAAAATGGAAAATTCAGAAGATGAGTACATTCAGGAATTTGGAAAGTATTTACGGGGAGTACGTAAGAAATTAAACGAGTAGTTAAAGCATTTGAAAAAATAGGCCTTTCGGCCTCCCTCTCAAAGGAGTTTCGCGCCTAAGCTAAGTAAAAGTAAACAAGAGTCATCCCGATTTTTCGGGATGACTCTTGTTAAACTCGCTTTAGCATTATTTTTTTACCCCCAATTAATCGGAAACTCCTGCCCATTTAAAATCAAGGTTCCCATCTGGTTTCCTTCGAAAATAAATTGGCCTTCGTAGACCAGGTTCTCGGCGCCCGGGCATTCAACTGTTAGCAAGAAATCAATCGTTCCGCTTTGGATTTCATAAGTCTGTTTGCTCATGGTGATGTCATTCAATGTAAAAGCCATGTAAGTCGTGATTTCCTTCTGCTGGTTCAATTTTTGCTTCTTGTAGCCGTTGCGATCGTAAGTACCGTTAAGGATGAAGTTCGGACTGGCGACGTTCAAACCCGTTAAAGCATAGTTGGCGTTGGCATCTGTGTCGGAGTACCAGCGATTCGTTTCGTAGGTGCCCTCCATACTTCTGATGAATTGTACTTCTACAGGGAGGAAAAAAGCATTGCAAATAAGGGTCACTTCGGTTTCGGTCGTGTAATCGATAGAAATATTAGGCCTGTCAATGTCAATGACGACAGTAGTGTCTAAAACGGTACCGCAAAGCTCAGCATTTGAAGACCGTTGTCCTTCGTATTGGTATTCTTCGCTTGATTTGGCAGCCATTTTCATATCCTGGGTAAGTCCAAGGTATTCATCTGTGATAGCAGATTCCAGGAGTTCAGCGAGTTCTTCATCCGTAGGATTTTGTGCTTCTTGTGTGGGTGCAGGTGTAGGCTCCGGTGTAAGCATGTTGTCTTCTTCGTTCTGGCAGGATGTAAGTCCGACCATACTCATGATTAAAGCAAAAGCTCCGATCAATAAAATGTTCTTTTTCATAGTTAGTGTGTTGTTTTTAAAATTGGTTAATAATTGTTTACGCTTACAAATAAGCAGGAAAGCGAATGGATTTGAAAGTCAATTAAACGAAAGGGCCGATCCTTTAAACAATCTGCAAAAAGGACTCTATTTAGCGTTGGTTGAAGAATTTCTACCATTGATTTAAATAATAGCTTATCTTGTTGGGCATCAATTACTTTTACAGCAATTTTGAGCGATTATCTTATTGAATTTTCTATACACCTATTGTTTAGCGAGCCAAACAATAGATGTATAGAAAACTCGCTTCCTTAACTATATTACATGGGAAATACACCCTTAACCTCCATACAATTAGGTCCTCAGCCTTATATCTTAAAAAAGCCATACATCTGGATCCTACATGTCCTGTTCTGGGTTTTGTCCATTTTTACTAAGTTCTTCATATTTAATACCCTGTATACTTTTGAAGTAAGCCTGTGGAGAGCTTTCATCAATGATTTTTTAGTCATTATTCTTTTTTATGTCAACTTCATTTTCGTTGATCGCTTTTTAGAAAAGCGACAGATATTATGGTATATTCTTACCACAGGAAGTGTGTTTGCCCTGGTGTCGTACGTTCGTTTCTTTTTTAATTACGGACTGCCCTATGTCAATCTTACTCCGGAATTATTTAAAGACACCTACCGCCTTTTAGTGGCGGTATTCGGTTCTTCCTTTATATATTTAATGCTCAGCACCTTTTATCAGCTGATTTACAATCGTTTTAAAAATGAGCAAAAGGCTCTGAAGATCATAAATGAGCAAAATCAGGCTCAATTGCAATTCCTTAAAGCTCAGATCAATCCGCATTTTCTATTCAATACCTTGAACAATATTTATGCCCTGGCGGTCATACGCTCTGAAAAAACAGCGGATATGGTGCTAAAGCTTTCGGATTTGTTGCGCTATGTGATTTATGATGGTCAGCAAAACAAAGTTTTGCTTCGCAGGGAGGTCATTTTTATAAAAAAATACATAGAATTGTTCCAGATGCGTAATGAAACGCCCCGGAACATTACTTTCGAAGTAAAAGGAAATACGGATGAATTCAGGATGGAACCTATGATTATGATCCCATTGGTAGAAAACTGCCTGAAACACTGCGATTTTGAGACCAATGAGGAGGCATTTGTAAATATAAACCTGGAAGTCAAGGAAGGCAAGCTCTATTTTTCTACCCGAAATTCCAAGAACGACCAGGATGTCCAAAAAGATAGCACGGGTGGGGTAGGGCTGGAGAATATCAAAAAGCGCCTTTCTTTAAAATATCCCCAAGCGCATCGTTTAAGCATTGCAGAAAATGAAAAGCGGACTATCTTTGAAGTTAAATTAGATATAATGCTCTCCGTATGAATGCCTATAAAGCCATAGCCGTAGATGATGAATTCCTGGCACTGACGCTCATCGAAAACTTCCTTCAGCAAGTGCCGGGCATAGAATTGGTTGCTAAATTTAAGGCACCAATGAAAGCAATGGAGTTCCTCCACAGCAACCCGGTCGATTTGCTTTTTCTGGATATCCAGATGCCTGTTTTAAGCGGCAACAGCCTGCTCAAAACCCTGGAAAATCCGCCTCTCACTATTTTTACCACGGCTTACTCAGATTATGCCACCGAAGCTTTTGACCTGAATGCTGTAGACTATCTTCTTAAACCATTTTCTTTCGAACGCTTCCTACAGGCCATCAATAAGGCAAAAACGCACCTCCAAATGCGCATGCCGACCCCCTCCGTCATAGAAGAAGCGGTGGAAGAAAAGAGCTTTATCCCTATAAAAGTGGATGGCAACCTGCACAAAGTAGATTTTGAAGCAATTGTCTGTGTGGAAGGCTGGAAGGAGTATGTCAAGTTTCACCTGAAAAATGGAAAGCCTTTGGTCACGCTCGAAAGCTTGAAAAACCTGGAAGATCTGCTTCCGGCGGATCGCTTCCTGCGGGTGCATAAGTCGTACATCATCGCAATTCCGCAGGTCAAATCACTGGTCGGTAATATGCTGGAAATGGTGGATGGACAAAAGGTGCCGATTTCGAGGAATCGGAAGGAGGAGGTGGTGAGGGTGGTTTTTTATGGTTAGTGGTTGACGACGAAGGCTTCAGCCTTCGCCGAACGGTTTAATGACGAACACTTCAGCCTTCGCCGCGTTGAACGCAAAATCTGTTTTACGAAAAATGTTTTCAAAATTAAACGACTTTAAATATTTTTGTAGATTTAATAGATAAACTAAACTCAGTATCATGGAAACCTACGCCCACGTCCTTTCCTACGCCATCCCAGGCTTTATCTTGTTGGTGCTTTTGGAGTCCATTATTGCCCGCATGAAAGGTATTCAAATCAACAGGGGCATGGATACCATCTCCAGTTTGAGTTCAGGGATGACCAACACGCTGAAAAGCTTACTAGGTATTTCGATCGTAATCGTAAGCTATGATTGGTTGGTTGACCATCTGGCATGGTACCAAATAGAAAAAGTGAATGCCTGGGTTTATTTCTTGGCATTTATAGGGATGGATTTTGCCAGCTACTGGTCGCATCGCTTCAATCATACCATTAATGTGATGTGGAACCGGCATATCGTTCATCATAGCAGCGAAGAATTCAATCTATCCTGCGCGTTGAGACAGGAGATTTCGGCGCTGGTTGGGGTGTACTTTTTTCTGCTCATTCCAATGGCATTGATCGGTATACCGGCGAATGTGGTCGCTATCGTCGCGCCCATTCACCTTTTTGCACAGTTTTGGTACCACACCCGCCTCATCCATAAAATGGGCATATTGGAGCATATTATCGTTACCCCTTCTCACCACAGAGTACATCATGCCATCAATAAGGAATATATCGATAAAAATTATGCAGCCATTTTCATTGTTTGGGATAAGTGGTTCGGAACTTTTCAGGAAGAATTGGAGGGGGTGCCGGCTGTTTACGGAACTTTAAAGCCCGTGAAAACATGGAACCCTATTGTTATAAACTTTCTTCACCTCTGGCAATTGATCAAAGATGCCTGGCGGACCAGCAGTTTGTGGGATAAGATACGCATCTGGTTTATGCCTACGGGCTGGCGCCCGGGTGATGTCAAAGAAAGGTATCCCGTAGATTTTGTAGAAGATGTTTATGACCGGCCAAAGTACAATCCGCCATCTTCCAGAGCATTGTTGTACTGGTCATGGTTTCAGCTCATTGTTACGCTAACTTTTATGTACCATGCGCTGGTTTCATTTGGTGATTTACCTTATCTACAGGTCGTGAATTACCTGGTTTTTCTTTTCATAGTTATTTTTGCCTATACCGCGCTCATGGATGGCCATCGTATGGCTTTATTTTTTGAATTGGTGAAGATGGGTTTTGGGTTTTATATCATTTATGTTTCTGGTGATTGGTATGGATTGGAGGAGGTGTTTCCTGGAGCTACCTTGATGGTAATGGCATATTTAGCCCTTTCATTGGGGATGACGGTTTATTTTCAACGGTAAACGGTAAACGGTTTAGTGACGAAGGCTTCAGCCTTCGCCAAACGAACGGTAAACGGTTTAATGACGAAGGCTTCAGCCTTCGCCAAACGAACGGTAAACGGTTTAGTGACGAAGGCTTTAGCCTTCGCCAAACTAAGTAGCTCGATCCCGTTTACCGTTTACCGTTCCCCGTTAACCGCAAATTTATTGTTTAATTATTCGCTTCACAGCTACTCCATCTACGCGCTGTACCTGCAAATAATAAACACCCGCCGGAAGTGTCTCAATGTTCAATTGTACTTGGTGAACAGCTCCAACTTTTTCAAAATATACTTGTATACCTTTCATATCCACCAAGCTAAGCGTTTCAATTCCTTGTTGATCTGTAGACTGAATGGTGACCTTTCCAGCCGTAGGATTCGGAAATACCGCCAAGGCAGAAGCAGGAATCAATTCCCGGATAGCATCAATCGGTCCTTGATTACCCGGAGAACCAATATTCGGAGTATCCGCATTATCGCCCCCTAAAGCAATGGTTTGCACCGCACCATTCGCATTGTCCACTACGCTGTATTCACCCAAGTCATTATCATACGACTGGCCATCGACTGGCGCAACACCTGGGTAAGCTGCTGTCAGCAAAGGTAAAAAGTCTGAAGGTTCTCCTAACCAAAGGGTTACAGCATCGCCGTCTGTTTCAAGATCGGCCGCGCCTTCGGCGAAGCCGATTTCGATGCCACTCAAATTAACGACCGGACTCCAAACATCAACAAAGGTAGTGGTATCAGTAGCAGCTGAAAGCACTACGATGGCGATTTCACCAGGAAGAATATCTTCAATACCTTGAATCAGAACAGCTTCAGTTGGATTAGCATTTTCATTATCAAAATACAGATCTGGATCTACACCGGCTACCCATGGCTCAGCACCATTGTTCCTGATCTCAATCCAATCAGCCGTTAGATCAGCACCGTTTTGCCCTGCAAATATTTCGGTGATTTCCAAACCGGAGAATTGAGGAATAGCTAAACCATTACCTGGCGAGCCAATATTTGGAACATCCATCGCATCACCTCCAAGGGCCAATGTTGTTACTGCACCATTGGCATTTCCGACTACGCTAAACTCTCCAAGATCACTATCATAAGATTGCCCATCGAATGGAGCTGTATCCGGATAGGATGCAGAGGCAATGGGTAAGAAATTGGCTGGTTCTCCAATCCAAAGCGTAACAGCATCGCCGCCACCACCAAGACCTGCACCATCAGCAAAGCCGATTTCAATGCCTGTTAGATCAATTACAGGGCTCCATACGTTAATAAAAGTGGTGGTATCCTCTGCATTATCTGTAATTAATACAATAATCAATTCACCCGGCTGAATGTCTGTAATTCCCTGAATGATCGCGGCATCAGCCGGATCTGCAGATTCATCATCATAATATAAGGTATCATTTACACCAGCAATCCAGGCTTCTGGGCCATTGTTTCTGATTTCAATCCAATCAGCGGTTAGGTCATCACCCGCCTGACCTGAAAATATTTCACTAATTTCTAAACCAGAGAATTGCGGAATGGCTAAACCATTACCCGGCGAACCTATGTTTGGAACATCCATGGCGTCGCCACCAAGTGCGATGGTCGCTACTGCACCATTTGCATTGCCAACAATACTGAATGCATCCAAATCGCTGTCGTATGATTGACCGTCAAATAAATCGGTTTCAGGGTAACCAGCTGTACTTACTGGAATATTTGTAAATGGATCACCCAACCAGAGGGTTACCATATCACCGCCGCCGCCCAGGCCAGCGCCATCTGTAAAGCCGATTTCTACCCCTGTAAGATCAATAACCGGACTCCATACGTTGATAAAAGCAGTAGTATCTAAAAGAGGATCATCGGTAAGGACCACAATGGCGGACGCTCCCGGAAGAATTTGTGAAATGCCCTGGATCAAATCTGCATCAACCGGATCGGCAGATTCATCATCGTAGAATAAATCAGCATTCATTCCTGATATCCAGGCTTGATTGCCCGTATTAGTGATCTCAAACCAGTCAGCTGTTAAATCGTCGCCTTCCTGACCCGGGAAGATTTCTGTAATCTCCAATCCAATATTTGGAGGTACAGCTAGGCCATTACCTGGAGAACCAATATTCGGTACATCCATGGTTGTTCCACCAACAGCAAGGGTTTGCACCGCACCATTCGCATTGCCAACCACACTGAATTCACCTAAATCAACATCATAAGACTGACCGTCGAAGGCAGTGGTGCTAGGGTAAGAAGCGGTATCAATCGGTAAATTCATATTAGGATCGCCTAGCCAAAGGGTTACAACGTCACCGCCACCGCCCAGACCAGCGCCATCGGCCCAGCCGATTTCCACTCCAGTCAAATCAATTACCGGACTCCAAACATCAATAAAAGCCGTAATATCTGCTGAATTACCAATCAAAACAATGGCTGTAGCGCCTGGCTGAATAGAATTTAATCCCTGAATTATATCTGCATCTACAGGATTCATGGATTCATCATCGTAAAATAAGGCTGGATCTACACCAGATACCCATGCTTGATTTCCTGTATTTACAATTTCAAACCAGTCTTCAGTTAGATCATCTCCTTGTTGACCGGAGAAGATTTCAGTAATCACAAGGCCTGTGCTAGGAGGAATTGCCAATCCATTACCAGGAGAACCAATATTCGGTACATCCATATTGCTTCCTCCAAAATCAATTGTTTGAACGGCTCCATTGGCATTGCCTACTACGCTAAATTCTCCAAGATCGCTATCAAAAGATTGGCCGTCAAATGGTGCTGTATCCGGGTAAGAAGCGGTATCTATCGGAGAAGTCGTGTTTGGATCGCCTAACCATAGGGTTACGGCATCGCCACCGCCACCGAGGCCGGCACCATCCGTATACCCGATTTGTACGCCCGTAAGATCGATAACCGGGCTCCAAATATCAATGAATACCGTTGTATCTAATGGGTTATCTGTAACAAGCACTACCACAGAAGCTCCGGGAGCAATGCTTTCAATGCCAAAAATGGTATCCGCTGCTATAGGATCAGCGGATTCATCATCATAAAATAAAGGATCATCGACCCCTGCTACCCATGCTTCGTTGCCATTATTGGTGATTTCAAACCAATCGGCAGTAAGGTCGGTGCCTGCTTGACCAGGAAATATTTCAGTGATTTCTAAACCAATATTTGGAGGTGTGGCAAGTCCATTCCCCGGAGAGCCGATATTCGGAACATCCATAGTGCTACCGGCAACGGCTAATGTTTGAACAGCGCCGTTTGCATTGCCTACTACACTAAATGCTTGCAGTTCTACATCATAAGACTGGCCATCGAAGTTAGTCGTGCTTGGGTAGGAAGCTGTGTCAATTGGCATTGTAGTAGCAGGATCACCAGCCCAAAGGGTAACGACGTCACCGCCACCACCAAGGCCAGCGCCATCTGTAATTCCTATTCCTACGCCAGTTAAATCGATAACCGGGCTCCACACATCAATAAACACTGTAGTATCCGCGGCATTTCCTGTAATCAGGACTACTGCAGAAGCTCCTGGTACGATCTCTTCAATTCCTTGTATTAAAACCGCTTCATTTGGATCGGCGGATTCATCATCGTAATATAAATCAGGGCTAAGGCCGGCTACCCAAGGAGCATCGCCGTCATTCCTGATTTCGAACCAATCGGCTGTTAAATCGGTACCTACTTGCCCGGAGAAAATCTCTGTAATGTTAAGGTCAAAAGTAGGGGCATTTAATGGGCCTTTGTTACCAGGAGAACCGATTGCAGGCTCCATACCGCTGCTTCCGGCGGTAGCTGTAGTAGCTATTGCGATGTTCGTTCCTGTCTGTACCATACCTACTCCTTGTTGACTGAATGCTCCTAATACCAAATCATAGGAGATACCGGATGGGGGAGCAGGGTAGGATTCGTAATCAGCAATATTGGCAACGGAAGGGGTTCCCAGAAACAAGGTAACTGCGTCACCTCCTTGCCCGAGACCAGCACCATCGGCCCATCCAACTTTTACACCCGTCAAATCATAATCTGGTGACCAGACATTGATGAATGTTGTCACCGCCGCAGCTACATCAATTACTACAATGACACTTTCACCAGGTTGAATATCCGTAATGCCATTGATCAAATCCGCATCATTAGGATCTTGAGATTCATCATCGTAATAAAGTGGTTCATCAAAGACGCTGATCCAAGGTTCGGTTCCGAAGTTGGTGATTTCAAACCAATCGGCTGTAAGGTCTGTGCCATCTTGCCCGGCCCAAATTTCCGTGATTTGAAGATTCGCTGCAGGAGGCGGAGGACAATCGTTTTCCAGCCCTGGAGATCCTAAGTCACCATCTCCGTAAGCAGTTGTGGCTTCGCACCAGTTAGCACCATCGTTATTATCGAAGTTTATAGATTGTAGCGCCATAGAAGCACCCGTTGGATCCGGGAAATTAGGGCCGCCATCCCATTCTACACGATCTATTTCAATGGAATCCGGCGTGATCAGGACTAACTCATCGTCACTGTTAGCCAAATTTATAGAACTATATGTGTAATCAACATTTACACCTCCATTCATAGCAACATCTCCATTGTTTCCTAAAATAAGGTATCCACCAGAGGCAATTACTAATGGGCTACCATTGTTGATAACATGCTCATCTGAACCATTGTCTTGAAGGATCCAACCATTAATATCAATAGAGCCACTCGTGTTATTATACAATTCGAACCATTCTCCATCTGCATCCAATACAGCATCCGGGTTTTGCATGATCTCAGTGATCACAATGTCCCCAGGGTTCGCAATTGGTGGGATCTGAACGGAATCAAGTATTGTTCTTTCTGATCGAAATTTTTTCCATTCACTGTTCGGTAGGTCTTTGGCTTCAGATCCATCGCCGTAATAATCGAAGGTGCCGGTATCTACAATTAATTGAACTTCCTTAGCATCGCCATTGCTACCAAGAAAATCACCATTAGGTAGTTCTACAATACCTTCAATCGAACTAACACTAGCTTGAGCTGCGAGATCTACCGCTCTGAGTTCCGGCGCATCGGCATCGTTGCCAGTCCAGGTAAATAAGCGGAAATCGGTAACGGTTCCGGAAGGACCCGCTACGATCAAACAGCCATTGGAATTGCATTCTATGCTGCGTATGCTATGACCTTCCAGGTCAAGTTCAATAGGCGCTCCAAAAGTAGAGCTATTGGGCGTAGGGTTAGGGGAGACAATAGTCTGAAAATTAGTGACAGGCACAATCAGGGCTTTCCCATCTACCAAAGGCGCTCTGAAACCAAGATAAGCACCATTCGGGTTATTAGGGTCAGCGCTAAGGCCTTCAATTTCAAAACCATTTGTAAAACCATAAAACCCACTGCCCTTGCCATGTCCATCATTATCATCCCATGCGATAAGGTCCTCTCTTAAGTCGCTGTAAATGCCTGAAAATTCAAGCGTTGCGGAAGCCCCAGAACCTGTTTCAGTTGTGCTAAATATTACTGAGCGCTCCTGAGTAGTATGAGAACCCATCCAAAAAAGGGTATTTCCATTTCGGAAAGAACCTTCTATATCTATTTCAACATCAGAACCAAGATCATTATTAAAATTCTTGGAATAAATAGCTGATCCTGATGAATTGCGATCGAATAATCTAATCGTTTGGTTTTCATCATCAGCTACCCACATGTAATCTTCATCTATTGCTATAGCTGTAGAACCGTCGGAAGATCCATTGTGGAAACGTGTGGTGTTCGTATCAATGGTAGCATCTGATACCGCTAAGTTAAGCGTATATTCGTTGGTTTTGCCATCAGTATCTGTGATGACTATTGAAATTGATGCGTAACCGACCCCACTAGCAGAGATGGAAAGGTTTCTGAAGTTATTTAATCCATCAAATACTAAATTGGCGTCAGAAATTACACTCTGATTGTCGCTACTGGCTGTTAAGACTAGGTCTTCCACGGGAGTATCGGCATCCCCTATGACGAAAGGAATACTTGATGTCAAGGCAGGATCGGTAACATCATTTAGGTCAGCCCCTATAAAAGCAGCCCCTGTAACAGGGATTTGTAAAAATGGAGCTGCATTAATAGAATCGGCAAAGATAACTGGTGCAAGTGGATCTATAATCACCGGACCTTGATTGCCCGGAGAAGCAATATTGGGAACATCCCCATTATTTCCTCCCAAAGCAGTGGTTTGAACGGCTCCTGAAGCATTGTCTACAACGCTAAAAGCCCCAATTTCTATGTCATAAGATTGACCATCATTGGCCCCGGTATCGGGATATGATTCTGTATCTACAGGAGAAGAGGCATTGGGATCTCCAATCCAGATATTAACGGCATCGCCACCGCCTCCAAGTCCAGCGCCATCAGTGTAACCGATTTTGATGCCATTCAGATTTGCAACTGCTCCCCAGATTGTCGTAAAAACAGCTATGTCAGCAGGATTGTCAGTTATCAAGATGATAGCATACTCGCCAGGTTGAATGTCTGATATGCCAACAATGGTATCTGCTACAGCGGGGTCTGCAGATTCATCATCATAATATAAGCCTGGGTCAGTATCAGCTACCCAGGCAGTAGTGCCTTCGTTTTTGATTTCAAACCAATCAGCAGTAAGATCATCGCCTGCTTGGCCGGAGAAGATTTCAGTAATCTGTAAATCGAATTGGGCCAGGCTGTGGCCCGATGGTAGTAAAAAGGAAAGAAGCATTAAAAATGCGAAAGCGTACCTTTGGCAAAATCGCCAAGGATTTTTTGTAAATTTTGTTTTGAGCATATTAAAAGGCTTAAAAGGAATAAATAAAGTTCAAAGCTAATAAGCCTTAGTATTGCTATTTAGGATATTGAGTTAAGTTTGTATTAAAAATAAAGGGGCGGCTAAAAGCCGCCCCTTTATTTTTAATACAAACTTAACTCAATATCTCTCCAATCGAATTCGCCGAAACAGAATGATAATTCGCTTTCGCTTTTTCAAAAATTTTCCGGGCAGTTTCCAACTGATCTGTCTCTTTTAATGCCCGGTAGAGTGGGGATAAGAACTTACGCCTTCCTACAGTCACCAAAAAGCTTTCAATTTCCGGAAGAATGGCATCTGAATAGCCCGAATAAATGGCAAGTTCAAACCAGGCAGCCAGGATTTCTGAATTGCCTGATTGACTCAGCCGGAACTTGTCGTCCAGGGCTTTCATCATTTTGCCGTCCAGATCTCTTGGGAGTTTGCGCAGAAAATGCAACCACTCATGTGTCGACCACTCATCGGTATTTAAAGGCTCAACTGTTGCCCGGTCCAGGAAAAGGGTGCGCTGGTTGTCTACAGCTTTGAAGCGCTCGGAATCTGCCACTGTAATATTATCCGGGATGCCCGGGCCGTAGATCCACTCATTAATGTCTATTTTCAATTCGTACGGAATGATCAGGTTCTTATTGAGATAGGCTACAAATTCTTCCGTGGTGATCGTCTGGAATTTATGTGTTTCAAAATACTGTTTCAAAAATTGATCAAAGTTCTCACGTCCAATGCGGTCTTCTAAAAGCGTTAAGAAGAAAGCTCCTTTTTCATAGGCAATGTCCGTCATGCCATCATCCGGGTCTCGTCCTTCAAGGTCCAGATGCAAGTGCGTATCTTCGCTTTCCGGGCCAAGGTCCTTAACGTCGGCTTCCAAATCTTGATAACCCAGTTCGGTCAGCATTCCAACATAGTCTTCTCCATAAAGCGCTTCCATAATACGACGTTCAAAGTATACTGTAAACCCTTCATTGAGCCAGAAATCGTTCCATGTGGCATTGGTTACAAGATTACCTGACCAGGAGTGTGCTAACTCATGGGCAATCAATGAAGTAAGGGAGCGATCACCAGCAATAATTGTAGGGGTGGCAAAGGTCAGGCGTGGGTTTTCCATGCCTCCGAATGGAAAGCTTGGGGGCAAAACAATCACGTCATAGCGATCCCATTGATAGGGGCCATAGAGTTCTTCCGCGGCCACCAGCATTTTTTCCATATCACCAAATTCGTAGGCTGATTTTTCGATCATGCTTGGCTCAGCATACACCCCAGTGCGTTCTCCTATGGGCTGAAAAACTAAATCTCCTGCAGCTAAGGCCAGCAGGTAAGGAGGAATGGGCTGTTCCATTTTAAAAGTATATTCCCCCGATTCATTCTTCTCTTGTGGATTGGAAGCACTCATCACGGCCAGCAATTCAGCAGGTACTTTTATAGTGGCATTATAAGTAATGCGAACCCCCGGGCTATCCTGGCATGGGATCCAGGTGCGGGTTAAGATAGCCTGCCCCTGGGTAAATAGAAAAGGATGTTTTTTATCGGCTGTCTGGCGGGGCTCCAGCCAGTCTAGGGCAGCAGCGGCATCTGGAGCTGTTTGATAATAAACGGTGACTACCTTCGTGTTGTTTTCAATAGCTATTTCCAGTGCCTGGCCGAGGTATGGCGCTTCTTCACCAAGCTGAAAAGTGGTTTCTTTTTCACTTTCTCCGGAGCCAATGGTTACCCTTTCGATGCTTAAGTCCTTTGCATCCAAAATAATGCGCTCTGCATTATTATGCTCAATGTCATAGCGAGCATAACCACTTAGAACGCGCTTTTCAAAATCGACACTCAGGTTGAGGTTTAGGTGTTTGGTAACTGCTTCATCTGGTTTGGAAAAACTGTGGTGGTCAGTCCGGCCCTTTTCTTCAGGCTCGGCAGTTTCAGAGGAGCTTTGTCCTTCCTGTGGATTAGGAGTACATGAAAAAAAACAAGCGATTACAAAACAATAAGCGATAAAATGACTATATTTCATTAGATTCAAAAAATTATTTAAATTTATTAATAACAATTCTTTTTTAAAAAGTGAAGTTATTTAAAAAATAGTTCCTTTTAAGGGGCAAAGAGCTACCTTTTAGACAACTTCACCGTAATATAAGTAAATAAACATTTTGAGCAAGAGGATTTCTGCTTGCTTTTTTTACAGAAAATCACTGAATGATCAAATGACTTTTGAAGAAATCATAAAAGAATTAAAACATAAACGCTATCGTCCATTGTATTTTTTACATGGAGACGAGCCTTATTATATTGATGCTTTGTCGGATTATATCGAAGAAAATGCCTTAAGTGAATCGGAAAAAGCTTTTAATCAAACGATTGTCTATGGTAAGGAGGCGGAGGCAAAAACCTTGATCGATACTGCCGGGCGTTATCCTATGATGTCTTCTCATCAAGTCGTTATCTTGAAAGAAGCGCAGGATATGCGCACGCTTAAGGATTTGCAGCCCTATTTCCAGCACTTGATCCCGACTACGATTTTTGTTGTTTGTTATAAGCATAAAAAATTCGACAAACGCTCGAAATTAGCTAAATCAATTAAAGATCCGGCGATCCTGTTCGAATCCAAAAAGTTGTACGATAATCAGGTTCCTGGCTGGATTGAAAGTTATTTAAAAAAGAAGCATTTAAGAGTTGACCCGGCGGCTACTCAGCTTATTGCAGAGTACCTGGGAACAAACCTTGGAAAAATCGCCAATGAATTGGATAAACTCGCCCTGAACCTGGCGGAAGGTGTTACCGTTACTTCTAACGAAGTGCAAGAACATATAGGAATCAGCAAGGATTATAATGTTTTTGAACTTCAAAATGCCCTGGGAACTAAGCAGTCTGCTAAAGTATTCCGGATTGTTCAATATTTTGCAGCCAACCCTAAGAGTAACCCTTTTGTAGTGGTCGTTTCTGCTTTGTACAATTACTTTAGCAAAGTCTATATGCTTCAGTTTTTGCGCCATTCCGGAGAACAAGATATGTTAAAAGCCCTTAAATTGCGTTCGGCCTTTTTCCTTAAACAATACAGGGCGGCATTGAAGCACTACAATCGGGCGCAAACAGAACATGTCTTGCACCTGTTGAAGGAATACGATTTGAAATCAAAAGGCGTTAATAATGTCAGCACAGATCAATACGAATTATTGCGAGAACTCATGATAAAAATACTTTCTTACGACCAACGGTGAACGGTGAACGGGAATCGTTGACCGTTCACCGTTGACCGTTCCCCGTAAGTAGTATTAAGATTTATTTTATGAAGAAAATCATTGACAATTTTTCAAGGCATTCTGCCAGTTATAAAAAGTTTCGCCCTAAGTATCCGGAGGAGTTATATGAATGGATGTGGAGCCTTAGTGATCGAAAGGATTGTGCCTGGGATGTAGCTACCGGAAATGGACAGGTGGCAGCTAAGCTTGCGGGTCAATATAAAGAAGTGTGGGCTACCGATATCAGCACGGCTCAATTGAGCCTGGCACCTCAATTGTCAAATATTCATTATAAAATTGAAAGGGCCGAAAAAACGAGTTTCCCGGAGACGATGTTCGATATGATTACGGTAGGCCAGGCAATCCATTGGTTTGACCTTCCATTTTTTTATGATGAAGTAAGAAGAGTGAGCAAGCCCGGAGGGGTTCTGGTCGTTTGGGGATATGGTTTGTTAAAAGTAAGCCCAAAGATCGATTCGATTATACAAGAATTTTATGAGGAACGCCTGAAAGGATATTGGAATATTGAGCGAAACCATATTGATCAACAGTATGATACCATTGGTTTTCCATTTGAATTAATCCCTGCCCCGAAGCTTCAAATGCCCAAACGCTGGAACCTCCCTGAGTTATTGGGTTATCTCCGAACGTGGTCAGCGGTACAGCACTTTCTACGGGTAGAGGGGTATAATCCGGTAAGTGAATTGGTTCCTGGCTTGGAGAAAGCCTGGCATGGGGATAGGCTTGGGGTGAGTTTTCCTTTGTTTATTAAAGCGGGAAGGGTGTAGAGTGCTTTTATGCTCGGATTGCAAGTTCTCGCGAGCGGAGTTCGCGAGGATTTAAAACCCTGCTGGCGAGGATTTGCAATCCGAGCACTCCACAAAAAGTTAAAAATTTAACACAAGTCCTAGCTGCTCTCCATTGAAATACAGATTGCCAAGCAAAGGTTGGATCCCCTTATTCTGATTATTATGAATCAGGAAAGTAACAACATCAAAAACAAATAGAAACCCTCCTTGTAAAACAATAGACTGCCCAAAACCTTTAAGCCTTTCCGGTTTGTTTTCTACATTTTTGGAACGTTCAATCAGATAAGCACCTCCGATCATATAGCCAATATCAAGCCCTGCATTGAAAAGGAGTATCTTTTGCATCTGATGTTGTTGCTGGATCGTTTCGTAGAGATCGAGGCTGCCGGGATCTTGTCGCACTGCACTCCAATAGCCTAAGGCTGCAATTCCGAGGTTAACGCCATTCCAGGCAAGGTTCATTTGGTGAAAATACTTTTGTTCGCCTTCTGAACTTCCCATGAGCGAAGCGCCGATAATCATATTTCCTACCGCCCAACCGCCCAGCACTTTCATGGCATTTTGATTGATGCGCAACCTTTTTTCATTGAATTCTAACAAGCTGTTATCCTGACCAAAAACGGATAAACTTACAAAAGCTAAAGCCAGCAATAATGAGAATTTAAAAAGTTGGGTAGAGGCCCTCATATAAGCTTAAATTTTAGAGTTCTTTGACATAAATTGCGGAAAATGGAACTTCAAAATGATACCCCTTGAATGCCCTTTTGGCTTAAAGGGGTATCATTTTGAAGTTCCGCACAATTTGTCAAAGAACGGTTTTTAGTTGATTTGCAAAAACAACAAGTCATGTGGATAGATGTTGCGTACAATTTAATATTAATATTGGGGTCGGTTCAAGGGCTTGTTCTTGGGCTTATCCTTTGGTTTAATCAATCTACCCAGCAACAAGCCAATCGTTTTTTGGCGGCGCTCTTATTTTTTTGGGTATATCGGCTTATTGCCGAGTTGTTGTTTTACAATGGTATTGCTTCCGTTGAAAACTGGATGTATCACGTGCTTCTGGAATACAATTGGGTATTTGGTACCCTCATTTATCTATATATTACGGCATATCTGAACAATGGGTTTTCCTTAAAAAAAGAGCATTATATTTACTTTTTGCCTGTTTTTATTGAATTCTGCTTCAGTAATTTTATTAAAATCCAGAATTTTTATTGGGATGGTACCCGTGAAAGTATTTCCCGGGCCGGATACTATGGCTACATCCTTTGGATGCACACGCCTTTTCAATTACTGGTTTTCTCTTCGTTAATGCTGTTTTTTCTCTTCAAAGCACGCCAGGAATTGCTCCTTTTCCTAAAAAAAGATGCTTTTGTTTTTGCCAATAGAAGCCTTCAATGGCTCAATCGGTTAATTGGGATCTACGCGGGCTTTGCCATTCTCGTTATGCTTGTTGGCCTAACCGATTACCTCTTCTTCGATTATGCTTTTAATCCTTTTTACCGATTCTGGATTTATTCCATCATGGCTGTTTTGACTTACTGGCTGGCTTTGGAAGGTTTTGGCCGGCGCAATTTACCGGCGGGCTATCTTCAAAAGCGGGTAGATGAAGAAGAGCAGTCGAAGCACCAAGCTGTATTAGAGCAGGTTGACAAACTGATGCAGGAGGAAAAATTATTTCTTCAAACTCAGCTCAATGTCAAGGACGTGGCTGAAGGGCTTGATGTTAAGCCTTACCGTATAACTTTAGCCCTTAATCGGGGAAGGCAACAAACTTTTACGGCTTATATCAACAAACTACGGGTAGAGGAGGCTAAAAAGCGCATACTGGATGAAAAAAATGCCCAATACACCTTATTAGCTATAGGACTGGATTGCGGCTTTAACTCAAAAGCTACTTTTAATCGGGCGTTTAAACGTTTTGAAAACCTGAGTCCCGGAGAATGGAAAAAAAGTCAACTCGAATCGCATTGAAATGCCGTAAGGTAAATGATTTTAGTTCTTTGGCATAAATTGTGGAAAATGGAACTTCAAAATGATAAGCCTTTCAGCCACAAGGGCATTCAAGGGGTATCATTTTGAATTTCTACACAATTTGTCAAAGGACGATGATTTTTACCTTAAACCAACATATCCCTTCCTTTAATTTCCAAATCAAAAGCTTCAAACTTCCATTGATCTTCTTTGCCATAAACCTCTTTTTCTAAATAGGCTCCTTCTACGGGCTTTCGATAAACTTCCACTTTTTCTTCTTTAGGAATGACAATCCAATATTCGGGGATATTGGATTCCGCGTATTTTTTCAGTTTAATTGTACGATCTTTTTTGAGAGTCTCTATAGATACTTCTACAAGCAGGTAAACATCTTTCGAAGAGGGATGGGCATGCTTGTAATAGTCATCCCGAAATTTTAATATAGCAATATCTGGTTCTGGTTCTGAATAATTATCTAGACGGATGGCCCCTTGAGGTCTGATTTTTGCTTTTCCGCTTAAGTGTTGAGTGAAAAACTCAGAAATTTTATCCACATTGCCTGAATGATAGGAGCTCAGGGGGCTACGTACCAGGATTTCCCCATTGATTAATTCTCCCCGGGGTTTATTTTCAAAAATTCCGGCTTCACCCATCCGGAGATAATCATCTACGGATAAAAGAAATTTCTGGCATGTATCTTCTATTGGGTATGGAGTCAGCGCTTTTGGCATAATGCAATTTTTTGTTTAAAGATAATCCTTTTGTTTTAAAATAGCAATAATATCGGTTTGAAAAGTTTGGGTTCTAAATGAAATCATCTAGCAGCCACTTTATTTGTTCGTTATAAAAACATTCATCTTTACTTCTATGATCTGTGGTATTTGTCAGAATCAGGATTCTCAGGATTAAAGGATTGGCAGGATTTACAGGCCACCGAAGCACATTATTTATGGGTTATCTTCATGAGAAAGAATTCCGCGAAGCCCTAATCCTGTCAATCCAAAAATCCTGGGAATCCTGCTAATCCAAGTTATAGGAAGTATCAATTCTCGAAATTTACCCCCTTTCGCGCCTCAATTTAAAAATTGAAGCGCTCAAAACCCCGAATTCTCCCTTCTTGCAAGCAAAAACGCCATGAAAAAATTACTTTTAATTTTAACTGTTTTGCTTACAACAAAAATTTCTACTATTGCTCAAGTGCAGCCCGGAGGGCCATTGCCAGCCATTTTATCAAGTGCTCCCAGAACCTTAAACGTAAGTCATTTCCCGGAAGTGGTTCATCCGACCATCGATCCTAATCAAGAGGGGACTTATTTTTGGAAACACACCACCACTGTTATCGCCAAAAAATCAGATGTGCAAATAAAAAAATGCGGGGCCTATGTTTATTACAATAACCAATGGAACCTGCGGGCTGAATTTGATAAAAAACAATTTTCAGCATGGTTCAATTGCCCGGATGCTCTAATGGAGAAAGGTGAAGCGTATACCTTTCCTGAAAATTGGCGCATGGGAGAAGATATTTATGCCGGATGGGCCCTTTGGTATTTTTTGGGTGAGGATAAAAATGGTGATGAAGTCATAGGGTACGAGATGCTTTATACTTCTGATAAAGAGGATCTTTTGCCTCCTCAGGCAAGTATCTACGCACTTGATAAAGCTCAAAGTCAGTGCAGGTGGACAGGCAAAGCGGCCTTTAGTCTTTATCCCCTTAGCGGCGAGGTAATTGTTCAGTCCGGTCATCTTACTGTTGCGGAGAATGCCATAATGGATGCAGCGCTGGAAATAGATCTGCGTACGATTAAATCCGATGATTATGAAGATTTAACGGATCATCTCAAAAGCAAGGACTTTTTTCATACTAAGAAATACCCAACCGCTCGTTTTTCCCTGGTTCGGCCAGTTGATTTACAGAATAGTTCTTCTGAGTTGGAAGGGGCTTTTACAATAAAAGAGCACACCCAGGTGGAGGCCTTCAACATAGAGGTTGAACCAACTGGGAATGGTATATGGCTAAAAGGAACCATTGAATTAGACCGCACTGCTTATGGGGTGGTTTATAACTCTCCGAGCATTTTTCAAGGGGTAGGGGAGAACGCTATTGCCGATGTGTTTGAGATGCGTTTTAGTTTGTTTTTTAGAGAGGATTAGGGGGGAGCTTTATTTTTAAACATTTTCTTTTATCATCAAAACTTGGGTTGATTATTTAAAATTTAAGGAAAAGAATACAACATAAGGTTAGAAAGTTGGTAGTGGGTAGAATCCGTTGATGGATTTATCTAACAAGCTTTACAACTTAAGGTTAACACTCCTCATCAACCGGTTTTACCCACTACCAGAAAGTTTAGGCGAAAACATGACCGATGATGCGTTTTTTGCTTTTTGTACAGCGAACAGAGATTTAATGACGAAAGGGATGCTCAACAAAATATTATTGTAAAAGAACCAGTTGGGTTTGCGTCCGGTTTTTTAGAAAGCGAGGTGGCCGGAGAACTGCGCAATTGGAATAGAAAGCAAGGATTGCCCGGGATAGTAGCAAGTTCCTCTGCCGGCTATTTGCTTCCCAATAAAGCCGTTCGTTCCCCGGATGCCAGCTGGATCAGCAGAGAACGATTCCGAAAGGTATCTAAAGAAGCTCAAAAAAAATTTCTACCTCCAACCCCAGCGTTTATAGTCGAAATCCGCTCACAAAGTGACAGCATCATAGAACTACAAAATAAAATGTTGGAATGGATCGAACAAGGGGCTTTATTAGCCTGGCTCATCGATCCGACCGAGAAAAAGACTTTTATCTTTCGCCCTGAAGTTCCAGCGGTAATGTTGGAAGGCTTTGATCATAAACTATCTGGCGAGGATGTATTATTAAATTTTGAGTTGGATTTGAATTTGTTGAAATTCCCTTAAGGATATTTTCTATCATCCTCCGTTCTACCGTTTCCCGTTCTCCGTTTCCCGTTCCCCGTCCCCCGTTGCCGCATCATCCGGATTCCTAGGGTCTCCGGCCCCATGCAATTTACCATCAGGCAACACATGTATTGCCTTCACCAAAGCCAAACGTTTCTTCGAAACCAAGTTATGCCCCATACCCGTTAATTGCTTTTTAAGTTCCTCCGAAAATGCATTGGGTTCATGCCAAACTTCATCCGGAAACCACTGATGATGAAAGCGTGGAGCTGCCACTGCTTCATCCATTGCCATGCCGAACTCAGCTACATTTAAGAATACCTGAAACACAGACGTAATGATCGTAGAACCGCCCGGTGTACCCAAAACCATGTACAATTCTCCATCTTTTTCCACAATAGTAGGAGTCATCGAACTCAGCATCCGTTTTTCTGCTTCAATCGCATTGGCTTCAGAACCTACCAGCCCGTATTGGTTAGGCAGTCCTGGTTTGATGCTGAAATCATCCATTTCATTATTCAGGAAGAAACCAGCTTCTTTCACAAACACCTTGGAGCCATAGTTGGAGTTCAGAGTAGTCGTCACAGAAACAGCATAGCCTTCCTGATCAATTATTGAAGTATGCGTCGTTTCAAAGCTTTCTTTGATAATACTTGTCTGTCCACTCTCAATAGAATCACTCACACTTGCTTTTTGAGCTTGAAAATCTTCCATGCGCTCTTCGAGATATGCTGCATCCAATAAGGATTCCACTGGTACCGGATAAAAATCCTTATCTCCCAGGTGCATGGCACGATCAGCGTAAACGCGGCGCTCAGCTTCAATAATGAGGTGCACGGTAGCTGAATCACGGAAGCCCCATTCCTGAATAGGGTAGGGTTCTACCAGCTCGAGTAATTGGACTAATGCTACACCTCCACTGGAAGGAGGCGGCATGGAGATGATGCGGAAGTTTTTGTAGTCCCCCAAGATCGGCTGACGCCATTTGGCCTCATACTGCGCAAGGTCTTCTTTGGTGATCATTCCGCCTCCTTTTTCCATATCTTTAGCTATTTGATCGGCAATTGGACCCTTGTAAAAAGCATCGGCTCCTTTGGCGGCAATTAATTTCAGAGAACTGGCCAAGGCTTTTTGGGTTAACATATCGCCTTCCTCCCAAGGGTATTCCTTGACAAAAGGAAAATCATTTCCATTTACAGCAATGAAATCCTCTTTAAAACGGTTCAATCGATCCGCTTCAGACTGGGTGACAGAGAAACCATCTTCAGCTAATTCAATAGAAGGCTTCAATAGTTTTGACCAATCTCTCAATGCGCTGTAACGCTGGTATGCCTTCCACAAACCCGCGACTGTTCCGGGGACTCCCACTGCCAGGTGGCCTTTCATGCTGGCGTTTTTTATTGGATTGCCCAAGGAATCCAGATACATATCGTGATGGGCAGCCAATGGTGCCTTTTCCCGGTAATCTATAGAGGCCACTTCGCCTTCAGGGGTGCGGAAAACCATAAAGCCTCCACCCCCTAAGTTTCCGGCTCTGGGATAGACGACTGCTAATGCAAACTGTACGGCAATGGCCGCATCGACGGCATTCCCTCCTTGTTGAAGAATATCTCTACCAACTTGGGATGCCAAAGGATGCGCACTGACCACCATGCCGTTCTCGGAAATGGCGGACTGCTCAAAATAGTACGGGGGTTGTTTTTCGGCCTGGCGGCAGGCGATAAAGCCTAGTAAGAAAAATAGTAAGATGAAGTTGATGCGCATAAATGAAAATTTCTTTATGGGGCTAAAATAGGGGATAAAAACGAAAGTTTATCTTTGATGTATAAAGAAAACCCTACTGATATTAGTTTGGGTATATTTCAGGAGGATATACTATTCTTCCCCCTCTTCCGCTTAAACGACCACTCAAACACAAACTCCGCCACCAACTCTCCTTTCAAATTCCTCCCCTCCGTTTTTACCCGAATCACTTCCCCTTCTCCCGTCTCCACGGCACGAGCAATGGTCTGTTGAATGGCTTTTCCCGAAGTGCAAGTAAAAAGCGTTTTCCCGGTCGCTTTTTTCACAAAGCGCCCTTCCATGCCTGTAATTAGCATCGAAATGGGGTGGGCCGCACCTCGCACTGCCGTAGCGGCCAGCAGGCCTGTAGATAGCTCTGCTGCTCCGCTCAAAGCCGCAAAATAGGTAGACCGAAAAGGGTTCTTCGTAAACCACTTGAAAGGAATGCTGATCACGGCTTCTTCGAAGCTGATTTCTGCAATCTGCACACCCCAAAAGAAGCAAGAGGGTAACCTTCGAAGAAGGTACAGCTTGAACAACCAGGGGTTCTTTAGCTGACTTAGTAATTCATTCGCTTTATCATTCATTTATTGGAAATTTATTAATGCCTTAAACTAAATCCCGGGAAAAATTCAGTCGCTTGGCGATTTCTGCTTCGTGCGCCTTTGCGATGTCTAAGTTTAACCAGGCAAGCCATTACTGAAAATATCTCGAAATTGCAACCTCCGGCATATTGTATTTATTTTTTGTCAAAGAACCATAATTTAAGTTGATATTTCCCACTACTTCGAAATAAATACTTAAATTTCAGCTAAAGTTTTAAGTATTTCAAGGAAATAGACTATATAAATAATCTTTGCTCTCTGTAGAAGCATTTTTTGCTTGGAGATGGACACTTTTTCGGGATTTTTCGAAGAAAAATCCCGAAAAAGTGTCCATCTCCAACTCAAAAACCTTCCTGCCGAGGACAATCGGTTTTGAAAGCTATCAGACAAAATTACTTTTTAATGAAGCAACAAACCCGAAATAGATAAAGTCTTTAATTTACAACAATTGTTCACCAAATTAATGATTACAACATGAGGATTTTATGTACACCTTCTTTCTTTTTCTTTAGTCTTTTGAGTTTGTCGGCTCAAATATACGTAGACGAAACGGCTACCGGAGCCAATAATGGTACTTCCTGGGATCTCTCTTCAAGATGCTGTTAATAATGCTGCAGCAAATGATGAAATCTGGGTGGCAACAGGTATTTATTCTCCGGATGATGGGCTCCATGGATACTTAAGAAGCCTATTACGCCATTAACGTTCCTTTGTCCATTTATGGTGGTTTCAGTGGAAATGAATCCAGTATAGAAGACCGGGACATCATGTCTAATCCAACCATTATCAATGGCGATTTAGCTGATAATGATGTGTTAGGAGATTTTTCGGTCAATAAAGCTGATAACTCTCTTCATTTATTCGTAGTTGATAGTTTATTAGGGGCTCCTACTATTTTCGACGGTCTGTTCATCTCTGGGGGAGATGCAGTGGATAATGGAGATTTGGATGTTTTCTTTCGTGCAGGAGCAGCTATTTATGCTTTAAGTACCATTGAAGTCAGAAATTGTTGGATTGAAAATAATTTTGCACGCAATGGAGGGGCCGTTTATGTAAATCGCCCGGAGTCTGTTGGATGCATTTTTGAAGACAATACCTTTGCGTACAACCGTGCAACCAGCCAGGGAGCGGGCATTCTTATTCAAAATACGGATGATGTATTGGTACAGCGTTGTACATTTGAAGATAATCAGACGGCTAGAGGGGCTATTTACCCATTGCGTAACGGAGAAGTGAATATTCTGGATTGTACTTTCACAAACAACTCCAATGATAATGGATTCGGAGGTGCAATGTTTATCTGGAATAATCAAGAGGTGAACGTCAGAAATTGCGACTTCGAAGGGAATTCGGCCGCAGGAAGTGCAGGCGTTGTTTACATTGACGGCAGAGAACTGACGGATGAGATCGTCGTTTTTGATAGTTGCACCTTTACAGAAAATGTAGCGAGCGGCTGGGTTGGCGCACTGTACTTCTGGCGGTCCAATTTTGAAGTTAGTAATTCTGAGTTTTTAAGCAATTCATCTGGTGAAAATGCTGGTGCTTTTTATAGTGATGGTGAGAATGACTATGATGGTGAGATTACCAACTGTAATTTTCTAAGCAACTCTACCAATGGTTGGGGAGGAGCAATGGCTATTCTAAGCAGTAATAGTACTAACCTTTCAAACTGTGTTTTCAACGGAAACCAGGGAGGCCTTGGAGGAAGCGGTGGTGGAGGTGCCCTGTGGACGGGCTTTACTGCCAGCTCAAGCTTCACGGATTGTATATTCGAAGAAAACTCTTGTGCCTGGGGCGGGGCAATCTTCAGCCAGAACGATAGCACTGCCATGGCATTCGATAATTGTGAGTTTTTAAGTAATTCAAGTGATGGAAATGGTGGCGCTATCTATGCTATTGCCGGAGTGGATCTCGATGTGACCGATTGTTACTTTGAATTGAATACTGCTGAAACGGGGGGAGTGCTTTCAATACTAGAGGATTCTCTGGACTTGGCAACCGTTGATGTCTCCAATACAATAATGAACTTTAATACCGCTGAAAACCAGGGAGGTGCCATGAATTTCTCTGATGTGGATGCTACGCTTACCAATTGTTTGGTTATCAATAGCATTGCAAGTGGTAATGGTACAGGGGCTTCTATATCCAATAATGCTTCCGCTGCCAAGTCTTCTGTTGTAACCTTAATGAATACTACTTTTGGAAATAATGTAGGAGATGGAGACATCGGAGGGGGAGTTACGCAATGGGAGGCAGATATGGATTCTGAGGCGCAAGTTTTCGCACAGAATTGCATCTTCCAGGAAATCTTAGATAACTATGTGATCGAAGATGGCAACCCTGAATTCTTTTCAAATGGTGGGAACCTTTTGGTATTTCGAGGAGGTGATGATAATACAGGTAGCAATCTTACCAACTTAATGTTTTTGAAAAAAGATGGTCGAATGTGTATTGGAACTTCTAGCAGTCCGTCGTCTCTGGGTGGAGGGAATGTAGATCTAACCGATTATCGCTTATACGTAAAAGGAGGAATTATAACAGAGCAAAGTCGGGTAAGGACGGATTGGGCAGATTATGTATTTGCTGATAATTATGACCTAATGCCTTTAGAAGAAGTAGAGCGTTTTATTCAAGAAAACAAACACCTTCCTGGCGCTACTCCAGGCGTAGAAGTTGAAGAAGGTGGGCTTGAGCTGGGTGCTAATGCCAAGCATCAGCAAGAAAAAATAGAAGAGCTTTTTTTACACCTCATTGAAATGCGTAAGGAGATTGATGCATTGAAAAAAGAGAATGAGGCTTTGAAAGCCAAGTTGAAATAATCGTTTTAAGCGGAATATCCCTTTTTTTCACTAAAATTTAAAAGAATGAATTTTCTAAAATATGGAATATGGATAGCTATTCTACTTCTATTCATCCTTCCTTCATGCAACAATGATGATGATGTAGCTCCATGTACAGATCCAACAGACTCCAATTGCCCAAATTATGATCCTTGTTTTGGACTAGGTGAAGTGAGCGCTGATTTTTTTATTTATGAAGCTATTGACACTGGTCAGGGTGAATTTACGAGCCCTGAAGCATACGATATTAGGAAAATATACTGGCCTATAGAGTATTATGATACTGATCAAGTACTCACCTTTGGAGCTTATTTTGAAGCAAAGATAGAAGATGCAGATCGCTATGAATGGCATATTGGTTCAGAAATAATTACTTCTCGCTCTTTCTATAGACAAGATTTCCCTTTAGGAGCTTCTATTCCAGTAACATTGATTGTAGAAAAAAAACCTAACTTGAATTGTTTTCCATATGATGATGGACGAGACACCCTTACTAGAGTGTTTAAAAAAGCAGAATCTTATTCTGGCGCTAAGATTTGGGGAACATATTTTGTTAAAGATTTGGATGACCCGGGATATGAGAAGAAAGTTTCATTGTTCTTTGAAGATTTAGATTTAGAACAAACAAATTTCGTAACCGGCATTTCACCTTATACAGATACTCTATTTTTTAAAACAAATAGTCTAGGCTTTGGTGAGATAGCAAATAAGTTTTTTTGGATGGCTTTTGAACAATGGGACCCCCAACTGGGAAACCTTGGATTTATGCTCATTTATCGCCTACTAATTCGGATTCAATAACGATTCGATATTCTATTCAAACTATTCCCGGAGAGTTTAGTTCGTACGAAGGATATGTTTTGAAAGGCACAAGAATTAAATAAATACAATTATGAAAAAAATCTATATAATATTGGCTATGCTTTTATGCTTGGCCCTAAATAGCTTTAGCCAAAATGAACCTTGTTGTAATGATATTATCAGCACAGATCCTGATAATCCTGTAAATACGGAACGCCCGGGATTGATTAATAACTTTGATTGGAGAACTCAAGGTTGGGACATGTTTAATCCGGCTGAAGGCTATCATAATTTCAGCTTGCCAGATATCCCACATTGGGTCGTTACCAATCCATATTTCACTACTACTGATTCTTACCTTTGGTTTAGCCCCCCAATATTGTAAGACAAACGACCGGACCCGACGGATTGGCGGTAAATGTTTCTTACACGCATGGCATTGATGATTTGCTAAGGTTTACTTCTACCCAAGTATCCGCTGCCGGACAATCTGTCATGGCAGAAGAACTGGTGTTTAATAGTGTTGATCAAATCGAAAAAAAGAAAATTGGAGGTGACCTCCAAATTGTCGATTATACTTACGATGATATTGGTCGGTTACTCACCATTAATGACCTGACTCAGACAGCCTGCATAGAAGAAGTTGAGATATGTCAATTTTATTGGGGCAATGTAGATAGTGGCTTTGATTTGGAAGATCAAAATTGTGGTCAGTTCCGGGCAATAAAATTGAACGATACTATTTATTCATCCTCCGATTTAATAGACCTGAACGATACAGATTCTATTCAGCAATTCATTCAAACGACATTGAATGAAAAGCA
>CAZHZT010000010.1:0-72674 GCA_964537285.1 uncultured Saprospiraceae bacterium
AATTGAATACAGCCTTGATTTTTTGCTACTTTTTTATCAAGAAAAAAGTAGATAACCTACTGATTAACATCAACCTGTAAAGGTTTTACAAAACATGAGCCATCCCGAAAATTCGGGATGATTCATGTTTAAGGATTTCCCAAATTAATTTCGACCAAATGAAATCATCTAGTGCTTCAGGAACTAAATCCTTGTTTTTAAGTAAAATGCTTGAGCATAATGATTTCTCTTTCTGTTAAAAAGCGAAAGCGCCCTCTGGGAAGGTCTTTTTTGGTAAGTCCAGCATAGTATACCCGGTCTAGTTTGACAACTTGATAACCTAGATGCTCAAAAATTCGGCGCACGATTCGATTCCGCCCGATGTGAATTTCAATGCCGATTTCATTTTTCCCTGCATCTTGAATGTAGCTGACGGCATCTACCGGAACCGGGCCATCCTCGAGAACCAATCCCTGGGAAATTTTTTCAACATCCTCTTCGTCAACAGGTTTGTCACATATTACGTGATAGATTTTTTTAATGTTATAGCTAGGATGGGATAACTTCTTTGCCAGTTCGCCGTCGTTGGTGAGTAATAATAGCCCAACAGTCATTCGATCCAGCCTTCCTACAGGATAAATCCGTTCTTTAACTTTTTTTCCGATGATATCCATAACCGTTTTTCGGTCGCGTTCATCGCTGAGCGTAGTGATCGTATTTTTGGGTTTATTGAGGAGGATGTAGACCTTTTTTTCTTCGGGTTTTATTTTTTTTCCTTTAAAAAGCACCACATCTTCAGGTTGGACCTTAAACCCTGGCTCCAGGACAGTTTCTTCATTAACTTTTACAAGTCCTTTTTTGATAAATTCATCCGCTTTTCTTCGAGAGCAAATGCCACAGTGTGCGACATACTTATTTAAGCGCATGCCATCATTTTCTGTCTGTTCGCTGTTATCAATAGGCTGTTTTTTCTCTATTTTGTTTTTTTCCTTCACGTTTAATTGCTATTATTGGTTAATAATTTGGATTGGTGTTCTAGAGTGTATGATCAATCAAAGGTCAAAAATCAAGGATCATACACTCTGCACCCCCGAACCTGTAAAATAAATATATGAAGATTCCGCCAGAAGACCTCCAATCATCTAAATATGAACTACTGCATACTATAGATAACAAAGATATTCTCACTTTTGTAAGAAATTATCTGGATTTTTCCTTTCCTCTTTCCAGGTTTTTCTGGTTCTTCAATTTGCTTCTTACCGTATTTTTGATCGCTGACTTACTAGGCACATTAATAAGATCTTCATTTACAAATACATTTAGCATAATTGCCTATTTATTTTTGGGTCTTGGAGTTTTTTTTATAGGTTTGATTCCACTTCACGAAGCTTTTCATGCGATAGCATACAAGATCATCGGCGCTCCCAAAGTTTTATTAAGAGTGGATTGGAATCAGATGGCTTTTTTTGCTTTGGCTCCCAACTTTGTTGTGAATGAGAGAGAATTCAGAATAGTTGCAGTAGCTCCTTTTTTTATAATAACTACCGGGCTGATAGCGGGATTGTGGCTTGTGCAAGGTCCTTTTAAATGGGCTATTTGGTCAGCGCTGTTTTGGCATACCTCTGGCTGTGGAGGAGATTTTGCTTTACTCAATTTTTTCCACCAGCACGACGATAAGGAAGTGCTTACATTTGATGACGCTGAAGGCAAATACAGTTATTTTTACTCGGCTAAAAAGAAAACGCAGCTTTAAACTCCAATAATGCTTCTTTCAGGTCCGTATGAGGAATAGTGATAAATTTCTCAAACCATTGGTCTCTTTTCACTTTTAGTTCCCTTAAAGGAATGTGTTGATTAACAAATTGCATCTCCAGGTCTGGATAAACATCTTTAACCGTATCGGCAATTTCCACAATAGAATGATTCTGATCAAGTACATTGTAAATGCCTGAAGGGGGAAGGGTGTCTGTTGTAAATTGTTTTAGAGCATTAGCCAATGCCCCTACCGAAATAAAAGCTCTGGTTTGGGTTCCGGTACCATGTATAGAGATTTTCCCCTGAAAGTTTGCTTCGAACATGAACCGGTTGATCACAGCGTCGAATCGCATACTGGAGTTAAAGCCATATACATTGCCACAACGCAAAATGAATACCTCCACTCCGCTTTTCCCAATAAGGCGTTCAACCTGTTGTTCCGCGCGAAGTTTGGAGATGCCGTAAAAAGTTTTTGGGTTAGGAGAAAAGTCGGTATCTATAAAATCATTTGAAGCACCATAAACAGAAGTGCTGCTGGTAAATATCAATTTCGAAACATCACTTTGTTCCACAGCATAAACCACATCGGCTGTTCCCCAGTGGTTTATTTGTTCGAAAAAATGGGGATCCTGACTGGCAAATGGAGTGGTTACATTTGCAGCCAGATGGTAAACGATATCAACGCCTTCCAGCACTTTGGAAAACGTTCTTGAATCCAGAATATCTCCTTGGATAAAGGTAATTTTTTCTTTCGGTAAAGGATTGAGAAAGAAAAAGTTGTAATTTTTCCTACTCAGATTATCGTATATAATGATTTCCTTTACTTCAGGAAGCAAAATAAGCTTTCGAGCCAATTCACTTCCGATATATCCGGCACCTCCGGTGATAAGCACTTTCATTCCATTCTTTATTTCTGGATGAGTTCTGTATGTAATCCACACTCCGTTTTCTTCATACCGGCCCAACGACCGCCCCGCTCTTCATTCATTTCGAAAGCGCTACGAGTACAGGGCTCACAACCGACGCTGAGATACCCTTTGGCTTCAAGTGGATGGCTAGGCAAGTTAAAATCCCTTGCATAGGAATAAATCATTTTATTTGTCCAATCCAGTACCGGATGATAACGAAGCTTGCCATTCGGTGTACGCTCTTCTTCTTTGAGGTTTTTCCTGTTGTTATTTTGTTGGGCCCGAACCCCGCTTATCCAAACATCCATAAAATCAATTACAGGCTCAAGAGGCTGAACTTTATTTAAATAGCAACAGTAATCAATATTTGAAGCAAATAAAAGATGGCCCTGATCGTCCTTCTGCATAGATTTAGGAATGCTGGACTTCACAACTTTCAGGTTAAGATTCAGCATTTTGCTAACTTCATCCCTAAAAGTTAATGTTTCAGGAAAGTGATAGCCTGTATCAAGAAAATAAATAGGGATGGAAGCATCGATTTGGCTAATAATATGCAAAAGGGGGATGCTATGTGTTTGAAACGAGGAGGTCATAAAAACCTGCATTCCTCTGCTTTTGTAGCTTGCTAGTTTATCCTTAATCGGGTCAAGTGGATACATGGTAAACATTTTTCGATGATGGATTTTTTATTGGAAGCAGGAGGGCGTAGCCATTTTGCTGCCAATAAAAAATCCAATATTCAGAACTAAAACGGAATATCTTCGTCTTCGTTCATTTTAGAGGAACGAGTGATGATATTCTGGCTGGGGTCATTGAAGTCCGGAAGGTTGTCAAAATCAGCATCATCCAGATTTGCAAATTTAGCAAATTGGTCGATAAAGCGAAGCTTAACTGTTTTTAATGCCCCATTACGGTGCTTGGCGATAATTATTTCAGCAACTCCCTTCAGCGATTGCCCCTCTTCATCCTCCATTATCTGATAATATTCAGGACGATAAATAAACGAAACAATATCTGCATCTTGCTCAATAGCTCCGGACTCCCTCAAATCCGATAGTTGAGGGCGTTTGGTACCTCCCCTGACTTCCACAGCACGACTAAGCTGAGACAAGGCAATTACGGGTACATTTAATTCTTTGGCCAAGGCTTTCAAAGAACGCGAGATGGTACTAATTTCCTGTTCGCGATTCCCTCTGTTGCTATCGCCAGTACCACTCATCAGCTGAAGATAATCGATCACCACTAATTGAATATCGTGCTGCATTTTGAGCCGTCGGCATTTGGCCCTTAATTCAAAGATATTGATTCCGGGAGTATCGTCAATAAAGATAGGCGCCTCACTCATTTTTTCAACGGCAGTATGCAATTGCTGCCATTCATAATCTTCCAGTTGAGCATTCCTAAATTTACTTCCTGATATCTCTGCCTCCAAGGATACCAGACGCTGAACTAACTGGAGATTAGACATTTCCAGCGAAAACAGGGCTACTGGTTTCTGAAAATCCACTGCAGCATTTCGAGCGATAGAAAGCGTAAAAGAGGTTTTACCCATACCAGGTCGTGCAGCAACAATAATAAGGTCGGAAGATTGCCAGCCGGAGGTCAGGCGATCAAGATCAGTAAACCCGGTAGGGACACCGGTAAGCCCTTCTTCTTTTTGCGAAAGCTCTTCCAATTGCTTTAACAAGCGGCTCGAAAGAGGGCCCATCCCTTCGACCCCTTTGCGAAGGTTTTGTTGAGTAATATCGAAAAGATGTTTTTCTGCTTTATCCAACAGGTCAAAAACATCGGTGGTATCTTCGTAGGCCTCCTTGATTATATTAGTCGACGCCTTAATGAGTTCTCGTTGGATGTATTTTTGAGCAACAATACGGGCGTGGTATTCGACATTGGCAGAAGAAGCAACTCTGTTGGTTAATTCTACCAAATAGTAGGGACCTCCTACCTTGTCGAGATCACCCGCTTTTTTGAGCGCTTCCGTTACCGTAAGCATATCAATAGGTTGCGTTTTTTCAAACAAACTCAGCATAGCTTTGTAAATCAGCTGATGCCCATCAACATAGAAGCTCTCTGGTTTTAAAATATCAAGAACTACCGGCAGAACATCTTTATCCAGCATAATAGCTCCCAGAATTGCTTCTTCAAGAGGAAGCGCCTGTGGGGGAACTTTGCCAAATACATAGTTAGATAGTTCTGCGCCTCCTTTCCGGGCGCCTCTATTCTTATAATCCTTGATATATTTTACACTTTTTTCTGATTCTGCCATTTTAATGAGTCAACTTTATCGATTGTGATCACAATTCAAGTTGCAAGGTTTTCTTACGTAATTACAACTCGAGCTGGAAGTGGAATGGGATAACGTTCAAATTTAAAAGGAATTACTGTAGAATGCAGAAAAAAATTCCCACCCCGGTTTTCCACAATTGTGCATAACAAACTGTTGAAATGTGGAAAACTCAAAGAAAACTCCCCTTACACCGATCGAACAAAAAGTATACATATAAAAAAACTTAATTCGAACTTGTAATAAAGCTCACTTTCAAGCCATTATCAATTTAACCCAAATTCTTGAATATTTCTAATTTAAGCCCCGAAAAACCTGAATTAAAAACTACTGTTCATAGAAGCCAGCTCAAACGAGATGGAATGTGGAAAACAATATCTTTCCACATTCTTTCCACACAGGTTTCACGACTCTCCCGCCCGTCCTTTCCAGGTATACTTTTTCTTGAATAAAGAACCTAAACCCAAGCTAATCATGTAGAGGAAATAAGTTAAAAAAGATACCCAAAAACGAGACATGAGTTCCTTCCGATCAAAGAATATGGCTAAAGATCTAAGGAATATATAGTCGATAAATGCTTTCAAAAATAAAGCACCAAGCATCCAGAAAAGCCCGATCCATGGAATAAACAATAAAGATAATAGTATGAAAAAGCAATAAAAAAATACGGTTGCCTGCACCCACAAAACTTTTTTATCCAGATAATATGCAGATTTAGAAGCCCAACGCAAGCGTTGGTTCATAAAGCCATTCCACGTACCCTCAGCTTTGGTGCCTACCGCCGCATGTTTACTTTTTAAAAAACCAATGCTATCAGGATAAGCAACTGCAGCTTTTTGAAGAAGCAACATATCATCGCCAGAAGCTACCTGATCAATCCCTAAGAAACCATTAATTTCCTCGAATAAAGCCTTCTCATAGGCCATATTAGCCCCATTCCCCATGCGGAACCACTTCAATTGAATAGCCCCGCCGGTTGCTCCCATCATTCCGAGATAATCCAGGGATTGAAAGTATTCCAGCAAGTTTTGCTCGCCTTGAAAAAGAACAGGCCCGGTAAAAATTTTATAGTTAAATCGATCATGAAAAGATGCTATACACAACAACCACTCCGGAGGTACAATACAATCTGCATCAGTGGTGACAATAAGGCTTCCCTGAGCGTGTGCAACGCCAACTTCCAATGCTTTTTTTTTGAAAGCAGTTATTTTTTCCCCCTCTAAATAGTCTGCTAGTTGTAATAGTTTTATGTTAGTTGTTTGCCTTCGCCTAACGAGTGCTGCTGTTCGATCCGTAGAATGATCATCGATAATAATTATTTCATATAAATGATCAGGATAATTTTGGCTGGACAAGGCGTCCAGGCATTTATCGATACTGTCTTCTTCGTTCCTTGCCGGAACTAATACGGAGATAAAAGTATAGGACTGAAAATTTTTGGGAATGTTAAAATCGGGCAAGCTTTTCCAGGCATAACTAAGTCTCCCAATTACAAAAACGTATCCTATTGATAATAAGAAGAGCAGTGAAATAAATACAAATGCCAAGGCACTTACCTCCATTAAAAAGAATTTGGAGTATTAATGAGGCTGTCTCATAAGTAATTCGTGTGGCTTGGGAGGAGTATTTTCTATTGAGGGGTGTTCTTTTTTTGAAATTTTTAAAAAATTTCAAAAAAAGAACACCCCTCAAAAAGAAAATTTCCTGCTAGTCACGACGAACACACTTATGAGACAACCTCGATTAATTGGGTGAACGATAAAAAGTTACCCCCCTTATTTCATAATACATCATTCAATCTTTATCGAAAAAATCATCGTAGGTATTCTGCTTTTTCTTTTCTTTCAAAGGCGGTAGTTCAACTTTCTCTTCGGGTAAATCTTCGAATTCGATATATTCTCCGATCTTCTTCTCTTCAGCAGCATCCTCGGCTGCTTTAACTTCCTTTTTGTATCTATAGTTTAAAAAAGCTTTTCCAAATAAATAGCCTGCTACGATAGGATATCCTACAATGGTAAGCAAGGTAGCTCCAACGCCCCACAGCGTCTCTTTCTTAAATAAGCCAATAACCCATTTGACATAGCCTGTTACTGTTTTGTGGTCTAATATCAAGGCAGCGATAAGCAGTACAGGAGTAAGATAAGTTAAGATTCTAAAAATAAGTGAAAAAACGACCGAAGTAAACAAGAAGATGCCAATCAAAATGATTGCTCCGATAATTAGGTTAGATGATTTGAATTCAAATTGGGAACGCATGTATCTGTTAGTTTGGGTGCCAGATGAATTTATGTGGTGGCACCATAGTTTGTTAATTCAAGTTAATATTAACGTCTACTATATTAACCTAAAATCAGAACCAAAAGTTGCCTCTGTTATTCCTACATAGATGCCGTTCCTCAAAAGTAAGACAAACACTAGTATTTGGTAGATATGAGAACTCGTTGAAGCTAAAAGGGTTCACTATAGGTAATACTTGTTCTACAGCTGCCCGTACTCTCTTTCTTCTTTTCTCGCGACCTAACTTTCACTCATTTCCAGGAATTGCATTTCGTATAATTCTCTGTAGCGGCCATCTTCAATTTGAACGAGTTCTTCATGCGGACCGAACTCCTTCACATTACCTTTATGCATTACCATGATATTGTCGGCATTTCGAATAGTAGAAAGGCGGTGAGCAATGATGATAGAAGTCCTTTTTGCAATCAACTTTTCAATCGCATATTGAATCACGGACTCTGTTTCCGGGTCAATAGAAGAAGTTGCTTCATCCAACACCAAAATATCAGGATCAAAAACCAGTGCGCGAACAAAGGAAATAAGTTGACGTTGCCCCATAGATAGCGTTGCTCCTCTTTCCATTACCTGATAATCGTACCCTCCCGGTAATCGTTCAATAAAATCATGAGCACCAATGAGTTTGGAAGCATTGATTACTTCTTCTTTGGTGATATTTTCTTTTCTCAAGGTAATATTTTCCATCACTGAACCAGAGAAAAGGAATACGTCCTGAAGGACAATGGCAATCCGCTTACGATAGCTAGAAAGTTCATAATCTCTGATATCTACCCCATCCACTAAAATACTTCCCTTTTGAATATCGTAAAAGCGATTAAGAAGATTGATAATGGTTGTTTTCCCTGAGCCGGTGCTTCCTACAATAGCCAAGGTTTCACCCCGTTTAATATCAAAGCTAACGTCTTTGATCACGTAATCGAGTGCATTGTACGCGAACCAAACATTTTTGAACGCCACTTCCCCCTTTAGTTTTTCCGTTTTTATATCTCCTTTATTATCAATTTTGCTATCATCATCCAGCACATTGAATACACGTTCAGCAGCAACTAGCCCCATCTGCAGGGAGTTGAACTTATCAGCCAACATTCGAAGAGGGCGGAAAAGCATGCTCAAATAAAGAGGGAAGGCAATCAAAGCCCCTAAAGTAACTTCGCCCTGAATAACGCTTTGTGCTCCGAACCACACCAGTAAGCCCAAGGCAGCTGCGGAAACAATTTCTACTACAGGAAAGAAAATGGCATAGTAAAGGATAGAATCCAGGTTTGCTTTTGTGTAAGCTTGATTAATTTCTTTGAAACGTCCCATCTCCGCTTTTTCCGCATTGAAAATTTGAACGACCCGCATGCCGGTTATGCGTTCCTGCAAGAAGGCATTCATTTTCGAAATTTGTGTTCTGACAACTTGGTAAGACGCCTTTATTTTCTCTTTAAAGATATAGCTCGCAATGAGCATAAAGGGAAATACGGTAAGACAAACCAGGGTAAGCTTCCAGCTCGTAACCAACATAATTGCGAAAACGGCTATTAAACTGAGGATATCCGCAACAATAGTAATTACCCCTTGAGAAAAAACGGTATTTATCGTTTCAATATCATTAATGGTGCGGGTAATCGAGGTACCAATTGGCGTTCGATCAAAATAAGATAGTTTCAGGCTGGTGATATGCTTAAAAACATTTACACGAAGATCTCGAATGACGGACTGCCCCAGCCAATTTGTAGAATAGATAAACACATAGCGAAAAAGCACTTCAGCAGCAAGCACAGCGAACAGGACGCCGGTGATCCACACCAGGCCGTCAATATCACCGACAAAAATGTATTCGTCTACCATTACCTTGATAAGATAAGGGCGAAGTATGGCAATTGGAGCCAACAGTATAGCAAGGGTTGCCGTACTAAAAAATAGTATACGATAGGGTTTGGCTAACGCTAAAACACGCCACAACAAAGGCATGCTGATTTTTTTAGAGCTCATCTGACCGATTTTATAGTCTACAAACAGTAGGAAAGGCCATAATGTTGGGGATTAAAAAAAAACACTGCAAGCCGATAAGCCGGATTCTGTCATTCCCGAAGGAAGCTCTATCATTTATCTAGTTTCGGCCTCACGGCCGGAATCTATCTGCCTACCCCCCGGCATTGAGCGAGCAGCCCTTAAACGCCGGTGTACATGGCATTTCAACCCACAAGGTTTATCCCTTCCTCCTGTTACCATGAAGAAGCGTGCGCTCTTACCGCACGTTTTCACCCTTACCGCGCATGGCGCGGCGGTATAGTTTCTGCGACACTTTCTGTCTTCTCCGGGGAGAAGCCCATCCGTTAGATGGTGTGGTGCTCTACGTTGTCCGGACTTTCCTCATCTCCAGTTATGGAGCCGCGATAGAGTAGCTTGCAGTGTTTGTTGATTATAAGTATTTCCTTAATTGATGGAATGATAGTGATTTTTTCCCAATCAAGGTTGATGGTTTTATAAAAATAAACCATCATACTAAATATAAAGTTCCTTATAAATTAACCCAAGTCCTCAGGATTAATTTCAAATAAAACAAATTCGGGAAGCATTTTTCTCACAAAACCGAAGTCTTTCGTAATGCCCAAGAAAAAACCACCTCCACCAGCCCCACATAACTTTAACTTTAAATCCTTGGACTTTAAGCCCATTCTCCAAACATCCTGAAAGGCCTCAGGAATCATCGGGCGGAAGAATTCAAACTGAAAGGCAGAGACTTGGGAAAAAGCTTCAAAAAGAGAGGAAGCTTTTCCATTTAATAATGATTCAATGCAAGCATTATTGTAACCAACCAATTCATTGGAGCAGCGATCATTGAAGCTTTTATCCTGGCATTGATCCATGAAGATTTTTACCAGGGGTTCTGTCTGACGAGGGGTTTGAGTGTCTAATAGAAAAAGGGAATAATATTTCCCCAGTCCTTTAGCAAAACCCTGGCTATCAATGGGTTTTAGTTCTTTTGCCTGAATAAATAAAGGGCGGTTCAAGTAAGCAACCAAAGGATCAAGGCCAGAGCTTTTGCCATGAAAAAAGCTCTCCATTTTACCTAAAACTGTTCGCAACTCAGATAGCTCCAAATGCTTAATTTTCTCTTTTCCATAGCGATCAAAAATGGCAGCACATAATGCTCCTGAGCTACCAGCTCCATACCCTACAGGAATGTTGGAATCAAAATATAAGCCTTTCTCGAGTTCCTCTTGGAAATCTTCTAAATTTAAATATTCTGCATACCTATTTTCAGAAAGAAAGGAAAGGAAAGAAGGGATTTCACATTGCAGATTCTCTTTATCAGCTTCTGAGAATTTCCAGGAGCCTGAGAACATCGAGAAAGGAGCTGCAAGGGCATTAGAGCCTTTTACCACCGTATATTCTCCAAAGAGCAATAGTTTTGCAAAAAATTTTTTATGGTTCAGCCCTGGCCGCATCATATTTTTATCAGGAAACAACGACTTAAAGCCAATGTTTAGTAACTTTTATATGGAAACATGAGTCATGCCGAATTTTAAGGAACTTCATGTTATCAATGTAATTAAAGATCAGTGCAGTAAATCAACATTTTAGGACCGGCCTTATTCAATTTAGCTTTTTGTCCCGAACTTGATTCGGGACAAAAAGCGTTAAGAATTGAATCCAGCCTTGATTTTTTGCTACTTTTTTATCAAGAAAAAAGTAGATAAACAATTAATTTACAGCACCTATTATTAATTATTGTGACAACATGAAGTTCCTTAACTTTCGGGATAACTCATATTTTCAATAAAAAAATTGCAATAAATTACATTTATTATTCAAATCTTACCGGAATATTGTAACGTACGTCTACCTTTTCTCCTTTCACTTTCCCTGGCTCCCAACTCCCGGGAATAGCATTCATCAGATGTGCTACGCGAAGTATTTCTTTATCAAATCCCGCCTCTAGTGAGCGTAAGATCTTGGCCTCCACAACTTTACCTTTTTGATTAATGACCATTTCAAGCACTGCATAACCAGAAGGAGGATTCAAATAACTAAGATTATCTTCAAAGAATTTCATCACTGCGGTTTCTGTACATGAAAGGCGTTCAAACTTATTTTCAACTTCTTTACAATCGGGATAAACCGGCATTTCAGCAGGCATACTCAATACTTTGTCCACAGCAGCCAGTGAAGTGCTTAATTTCGGTATTTTCACTATAGAAACCTGACCTTTGTAATACAACAGATCAAAATCTACCCCTATATTTTCGATCGACTCTCTGGCAAGGGCAATCAATTGCGCTTCCTGGTTGGGGTAGGTAATCACCAAATCATCAAAATTAGCCACTACCTTTCTGAAGGCTGCTTTTTGATCACTGTCAGATACTGATTTTTTGTAGAGTTCCAGATCACTTTCCAGGTTTTTCTTTACGGATGCTGCATCAAAAGAATCTTGTGCTTGAAGCGTTGAACCAGAGAGTACTGCTACAAAAAGAAATAAAATCAATTTTTGTGTCATGGGAATTGTAGTTGTTGTTTGGATAAAATTAAGGAGGTAAGTTATTAAATTTTGGAGATTTATGGGAAGGGAAGAAGTTAAATAATAGCAAAAAAAGCACTTTCCCTTATTCAACGATTCGCCGAATAAGGGAAAGCTTTTTTATTTCACATCTAATAACACCCAATCTTATTATTCCACTACAAATTTTTTAACCATCAATTTCCCATTCCCCTGAATGCTTAAAAAGTACGTCCCGGGCTGAACAGCATCCAATGAAAGACGCTCATTAAACTGGCCTTTAAATCCAGAATATTCTCTATTCCAGATTACCTGGCCATTAACATTCAGGATATTGATAACCAAATCCGTCTCAGGGGTATCGAATGACAGGCTAAACTGGCCATTGTTTGGGCTTGGGAACAACTTAAAGTTTTGTACTTCAAGCAACCCCTTTTTAGCGCGGTCCTTAGAAGACAGCTCTTTAGCTGTTTTCATTCCACTATCCAATTTGAACATTACTGGTAAGGTCAACTTTACAGGAACTGGTTTTTCGTCTTTCTTTCCAGGTACCCAAGTAGCTGCTAGTTTATTGGTAAGTTGCAATACACGAATCACCTCTTCATCAAAACCATAACCTGGTGATCTCAGAATAGTTGGTTCAATCAATTCTCCTTCTTCGCTAACAACAAAACTTACGAATACCTTACCTTCTTTCTTCTGGTCGAAGGCTTCTTTTGGGTATTGGATATGCTCGGCAAGAAATTTCATCATCTCTTGTTTGGAGCATCTCATTTGTTCCTCAATACTTTCTTGAGTGGTACAAGTCGGGAATACAGGCATTACGTCGTAGTCTTTTCCAGCCTCTTGTTTATTCTGCTTTTCAAGGGCGAAAACGAATGGAAGAGTTAATTCTATGGCAGCTGTTTTACCATCTTTAGTGCCAGGCTTCCAATCCGGCAATGAATTTACTACGCGTATAGCTTCTTCGCCCATTCCAAAACCTGGATCTTTGAGTAATGCAGGGTTGACAACTTTTCCATTTTCATCTACGGTGAATTTCACAAAAGCTTTTCCCTCCTTACCTGCTTTTTTAGCAGCTTCAGGGTATTTCATATTATCTATGATAAAAGCCATCAATTTTTTCTTGGTACAAACACCTCTTTCTTCAGCTGTTTCCAGATCAGTACAACCTTGGAAGACAGGCATTTCATTCTCTCCACCTGTTTGAGGTGAAGTAGTAGCTAAAGTCAAAAAGGCCAATAGAATAACAGGCAGACCAGCCAGGTATTTAATTAGGGCTGTACGTCCTGAGCGTTTTTTAGTCATCATAACAATACGATTTTTTAATACTGAATGAAAAGTATTTGTTAAGGCAAGCGATTGTCCGGACTGTGTTTGCCTCAACAACAAATGGCCATATTGTTTCTTAGTTGTATGTTTTAAAACGGCAGCATCTGCGAGGTATTCGTGCACCTCTGTTAATGCGCGTTTGTATAGATGTACAAGTGGATGCCACCAGAAAAAGAGCATGCTCAATTCTAGAAGAAGTACATCGATAGTGTGCCCTTCCCGAAGATGTGCTTCTTCATGTCGAAGAATTTGCACTTCTTCTTCAGGTAGATAGGTTGATTGGCTGCTAATGAAAATATATTTCAAGAACGAAAAAGGCTTATGCTCATGCTGCGTCCGCAAAAGAGTATAACCTTTGTAGATTTTTTTTTCACTTTGCCATCCAACCCAAAATAAATAACCAAAGGCTGCAATTAAACGAATTATTCCAAGGCCTATACCTACCCAAAACACAACATTTAATATAATTGACCAATTCCAGCCTCCAGCTTCTGGTCGGATAATGACTTCTTCCAAAGTAATGCTAGCCGCCTCGACGCTTTCTTTCACTGCTCCAGGACCTAAATCGAGCATAATTGAAACAGCTGAACCTTCCGTCGGAACAGAGATATTCATTAAGGGTAAAACCAATCCTACCAAAAACGCACTTAGCAAGTAGAATCGATTTAATTGGAAATAGGTCTCTTTTCGCAAAGCAAATTGGTAGATAAGGAATAGCACAAGCCAGCAAATCGTCGTCTTTAGAATAAAAGCAATCATCATTTTTGAAATTAGATTCTTTAACAAATGACATAGAAGAATTCGTCGAAGAACGTGAAGTTTTAGTTTAGGGATCAGGAAAATAATACCCTACCCATTTTACTTGTCCTTTTTTCCCCAGGCTGTGTTGGAAAGCCTCGCCGTACCTTTGGGTCCCGAAGGCATTCGGGACAAGTTATGCCTACGTTTTCCGCCTAGCCTGAGAAAAAAATTACTTCGCAAAATTTGGGTAGCTTATTAATTGCCTAATCCCTTAACAAATTACTCCTCGTCTTCATCTAGTCTATCCAATAGATCATTCAGTTCACCATAACTAATATCTTTTTCCTTAACCAAAAAAGAAACCAGTCCTTTCGCCGATCCTTCGAAATAATCTGTGAGCATGCGTTTTACAGTAAACCGACTGTAGTTTTCTTTGCTTACGATAGGAAAATACTCGTAAGTACGCCCATGTGCTTTATGATCTACAAAACCTTTTTCTTCCAGAATACGCACGAAAGTAGAAATGGTGCTGTGGGGTGGCAATGGGTCTCCTCCAATTGTTTCCCGTATCTGCCGAACGGTACAGGATCCCAGCGTCCAGATGATCTGCATAATTTCTTCTTCAGCCTTTGTTAGTCGTTTCATGTTGACCTATATTTGGATTGACTTTTTTAGTTCTTTGACCAGATACTCCCGGCTCTTATCAATATCTTTCAATTCACGATAAGCAAGCGAAAGGTAATAAAAAGCATATTCTGGATTGTGTTGTTTTTTAACCACATACTCCAGAACAGGAATGGCCTTTTCAGGTTCTTCGAGTTTAAGATAAGCATGAGCCAGAGCACGTTGATAAACAACATTCGTATCTCCTAATTCACGGGCTTTTTCAACCAGTCCAACAACTGCTTCATAATCTTTAAGTTTGCCTTGAGCACGTGCCATGATATAAAGCAATCGATAATTTGAGGAATCTGCGGCTAAGCCAATACCTGCATAATGCGCAGCATAGTCGGGGGCTTTCAACATCAGATAAAGCTCGCCCAGTTCTGCTATTACCCGTTGATCACGAGCATTCAAGCTATGAGAACGCTGCAGAAGAGATACGGCCGCTAAAAATTCCTGCAACTGGGAAGCAGCCAGGCCCGCTTGTCGATAGTAATAGGCATTGGTCGTGTCAAGAAAAATCAACTCCTGATAACAATTAAAAGCCTCTCGATAACGCTGTTTGCGTTCGTATATACTCGCCAGATTCGTCCATGCAAAAACATCCGTTGTATCTTTCTTCAAAATACTTTTGAGGTATAACTCCGCTTTAGGATAATCTCCTTGCTTTACTAAAGCATAGGAAAGACGAGCCAGGAACTCCATATTTGCAGGTTCCGCACGATGGCATTCGTAAAAATAATCAACTGCTTTGTCGTAACGGTAATTGTAAAGCATTTCCTGCCCTTTGCGATATTGCTCGTCGATATCCAACTGAATGGTTTCCTGCGCATGCAAAGAGCAGCCAAAAAGTAATAGAAAAAATGATATGGATAATAAGTTTTCTCGCATAACTAAAAATTACGTTACAAAGTAACAACTAATTTTTTAGTTATGCAAGTTTTAGAGGAAATTAATTGACTAAAAATTTAGTTATACTAAAAAACGAGGTGAATTCCGGATTCCCCGGCTTTTTATTAGCCGTTGTTTAAAAAGAATTTTAAATATTACTTAATTTAGCATTCTATTAAGATAGAACAACACAAAATTATATCCAGAATATGCGACCTATTCCTTTAGCTTTCAGCACAGTAACTTACAGCACTATCCTATTCGGTCTGATATTGTTCTTCTCCGCTTGTGGTACAAAAGAAGAACCAAAGATAGCCATGCCGGAGAACTTCAAGCTTTTTGAAAAATTAAATGGCCAGGCAACGGGCGTCAACTTCAGAAATCAACTTACCGAAACCCCGGAGTTTAACTATTTCCGCTTCGATGGTATCTACCAGGGCGCCGGGCTCGCTTCCGGAGATTTTAACAATGACGGCCTTGAGGATCTTTTCTTTTGTGGAAACATGGTTCCCGATCGCTTATTTCTCAACAAAGGGGATCTAAAGTTTGAAGACATCACTGAAAAAGCAGGTGTAAAAGGAGGCCAAGGGTGGTCGACAGGAGCATCGGTGGCAGATGTTAATAATGACGGCTTTCTTGATATTTACGTATGCAAGTTCCTGTACAACGACAATAACCTCCGGAAAAACCTCCTATACATCAATAATGGTGACCTAACTTTTTCGGAACAAGGTGCCGAATACAAAATTAATGATCCTGGCTACAGTATTCACGCTACTTTTTTTGATTATGACAAAGATGGATACCTTGATCTCTACGTGGCTAATCAACCACCCAATGACATTGCAGCTAAGGAATTGCTGAAAGGAAGACGTGACTTTCAATACACTGACCACCTTTTTCACAATAATGGTAATGGTACCTTCTCCAATGTTACCGAGAAAGCGGGAATGACCAACTTTTCTTACAGCTTAAGTGCTACTGCCGGTGACCTGAACAATGACGGTTGGCCTGACTTGTATGTTGCCTGTGATTATGAAGAACCTGACTTTCTGTATATCAATAATGGCGATGGAACCTTTACCAATATGGCACACGAAATGATGCGCCACATGAGTAATTTTAGTATGGGGGCTGATATTGCCGACATTAATAATGATGGCTGGTTAGATGTCTACACAGCAGACATGGTCGCCGCAGATAATGAGCGCCTTAAAACCAATATGAGTGGCATGAACCCGAAAAAGTTCTGGAACCTTGCCAATAACGGCTATCACTATCAGTACATGTTCAATGCCTTGCAGCTGAATAATGGCAATGGCACTTTTAGCGAGATCGCCCAACTTGGTAATGTCGCCCATACCGACTGGAGTTGGGCTCCTGTATTTGCTGATCTCGACAATGATGGCTACCAGGATCTGTTGGTTACCAATGGCTTATATCGCGACATGCGTAATAATGACTTCAACATCTTCCGCAAAAATTTTATGGAGGAGAAATTGAAAGAGGCTGAAGCCAAAGGTTTGA
This sequence comes from uncultured Saprospiraceae bacterium, assembly GCA_964537285.1. Lineage (GTDB taxonomy): Bacteria > Bacteroidota > Bacteroidia > Chitinophagales > Saprospiraceae > CAZHZT01. The sequence continues at coordinate 16,862 of CAZHZT010000010.1, forward strand.
AAAATATGACCATCAATGCGCTGGATCTTCTTCAAAAAGCTCCGTCTAAGCCCATTCTTAATTTTATTTATAAAAACAATGGCGATCTAAGTTTTTCGGAAAAGGTCGACGAATGGGGATTCGATTATGCGGGTTTCTCTCATGGCGCTATTTATGCAGATTTTGATAATGACGGTGACCTGGACATTGCCATCAATAACCTCAATGACGAAGCCTTAATTTTTAAAAATAAAACAGCCGATAACAACTATCACAACTTCTTAAGAGTAAAGCTCGAAGGCAACAAACCCAACACCAACGGAATGGGCGCTCGAATTACGATCCATTATGGAGAGGATGACCTTCAGGTGCGCGAAATCAACCCAGTAAAAGGGTATATGTCTACTGGACAAACGATTGCTCATTTCGGTTTGGGAATGACCGATAAAGTAGACAGGGTAGTGGTTAAGTGGCTTGATGGAACAGAAACCGTTCAACAAGATATACAAGCCAATCAATTATTAACCGTTAAGCAGTCTAAAGCATCAAAAACAGTATCCCCTTCTGAGCCTGGCTCCATTTTCAAGGAAGTTAGCGCCAACTCAGGGATTGCTTTCCAACATGAGGAAAATGAATACGATGATTATGCGGAAGAAGTCCTTCTCCCTCACCGGATGTCTCACCTGGGGCCTTGTATGGCGACCGGTGATGTAAATAAAGATGGCCTTGAGGATGTTTATATCGGAGCAGCTTCAGGTCAAGCTGGCGCCCTTTACACACAACAAAAAGATGGCAAATTTACCCTTCACGCCTCGAGCCCCTGGGCACAAGACCTAGATTCAGAAGATGTAGGGGCCCTTTTCTTCGATGCCGATGGAGATGAAGACCTGGACCTCTACGTAGTGAGTGGTGGTAATGATTTCCCTCCTCAATCTCCAAAGCTTCAGGATCGCCTTTATTTAAATGATGGAAGCGGATCTTTCTCAAAATCTAACGCCCTGCCTAATATGCCTGTCAGCGGTTCCAAGGTAGCTGCCGCTGATTATGACGGAGACGGGGACCTGGACCTTTTCGTGGGAGGACGACAGGTGCCTGGGAAATATGGCTTCCCGGCGAAAAGCTATTTGCTCAAAAATGAAAATGGCCAGTTCTCCGATATTACCGCTCAATCAGCTCCAGAACTGGAGAAACCAGGCATGATTACAGATGCCAAATGGATGGATATTGATAAGGATGGCGATCAAGATTTAATTGTTGTAGGAGAGTGGATGCCCATTTCCTTCTACCTCAATGACAATGGCCAATTGAGCAATATGACCGAACAATTTGGAATGGAAGAGTCTACTGGTTGGTGGAACACCATCGAACTGGCAGATATTGATGGAGACAAAGACCTTGATCTTATCTGTGGAAATCTTGGCTTGAATATTAAATACAAAGCAAGTAAAGAAGAACCCTTTAAGCTTTTCGTAAAAGATTTTGACAATAACGGTACTAATGATGTTTACCTGGGCTATTACGATAGTGATGGTGTTTGCTATCCGGTTAGAGGCCGCCAATGTTCTTCTGATCAGATGCCATTTATTAAAAAGGAGTTTCCTTCTTATGCCGCTTTTGCTAAGGCACCTATTGAAAATGTATTAGGTGAAAGAACGGAGGGTGCACTGGTACATGAGGTGAAGGAGTTTGCCAGCGTTTGGGTAGAGAACAAAGACGGTGCCTTTGAAATACACCAGCTCCCGAACCAGGCTCAAATTGCTCCTGTTTTTGGCATTGTCTCCAATGATTTCAATAAAGATGGCCACGTCGACCTTCTGGTAGCTGGTAATTATTACGAAAGAGAAGTAGAAACAACAAGAAGTGATGCCGGAATTGGTTGTTTACTACTAGGTGATTCAAAGGGCAATTTCGAGCCTGTTCATCCCACTCAAAGTGGCCTGAAAGCTTATCAGGATGTGAGGGCTTTGGCAATGGTTTCCACTGCTAATGATGGTAAACTGATCCTTATTGCAAATAATAATGGCCCTGTACAAGTATATCAACAATAAAACAGTTCCATTTTCCACAATTTGTCAAAGAACGAATAAAACTACATAGTCCTGGGGCTGTCTCATAAGTAGGTTCGCTGCGCTTGGCAGGAAATTTTCTTTTATGAGAGTTGTTCTTTTTTTAAATTTTTAGTAAAAATTTAAAAAAAGAACAATTCTCATAAGAAAACACTCCTCCCGAGCCAAACGAATTATTTATGAGGCCGCCTCATTATACTAAGATGTATCAAGGCCTATTTCCTCTTCTTTTTCTTTGAAGAATTTTCCAACTCCTCCACCATTTTAGCAAGTTCATCTAAATTACTGGTCTTTTCTTTAGATAAAAGGACGGTCTCCTCATAATCTTCTTTACTGTACGTTAAGGTTTCGATAGGCTTCCCGAGATATTCTTCAATTTGCGCTAATATTTCTTTCTCCCAGGGGCTGCAAAAAGAAACTGCCTGCCCTTTTTTCTTTCCCCTGCCGGTTCGCCCCACTCTATGCACGTAGTTTTCCGCCTGTTCCGGAAGATCATAATTAATCACATATTCCACATCAGGTATATCAATGCCTCGGGCAGTAATATCTGTGGCGATGAGAACGTTGACGTCTCCGTTTTTAAACTTCTCCAATACGTCATTGCGTTCCCTTTGATCTTTTTCCCTGTGAATTGTCAGGGTATCTATCCCAACTCTATCCATAGCTTTAGCCACCCGTTCAGCTCGCACAATAGTTCGAACGAATACCAAAAACTTACTTTCTTCCTGTTCATTGATCAGACGCTCCAAAAAGAAGCGCTTATCGTCCATGTCTATAAATACCTTAGCATGAGAGACATTTTTGGAAACCGGATCTTTAGGGGAAAACTGGATCCGGATGGCACTTTGACGGATGAGCGAATAGGCCAGTTTTTTGATCTTCTGATTGATCGTAGCCGAGAAAAAAAGCGTTTGACGCTTTCTGGGAAGTCTTTGGGTCAGGTCTCGAATATCATCAATAAACCCAAGATCGAGCATATGGTCTGCTTCATCCAATACTAATTTCTCTACCCGATTCACCTTTAAATGCCCTTGACTCATGAGGTCAAACATTCTCCCCGGAGTAGCGACAAGAATATCAACTCTTTTTTCCAGTTGGTCGATTTGGGGTTGCTGGTCAACACCACCAATAAGAGCCAATACGTTTACTTTAGAATATTTTCCAATACTGTCAAAAACCTCAGCAGTCTGAAGAGCTAATTCATGTGTTGGGGTCATTATGATACATTTCACCCCATCCGGCCGGCGAGCCTTTATTTTTTGCTCATGTAACATATTAAGAAGCGGTATAGCAAAAGCGGCCGTTTTCCCGGTCCCGGTTTGAGCGACGGCCAGTACATCTTCTCCTTTAAGAATAGATGGGATTGCCTTATACTGGATATCAGTAGGTCTTTTAAATCCCAGAAACTTAATTCCCTTAAGAATTTCAGGAGCAAAGTGATAATCGTCAAATTTCATATTCCGCAGTTGTTTAAAATGTAGTTCCTTGCCCTTGATTGAAGGAAATTTTATTAAGGAGTGCTCGTTTTTTTGATTTTTTTGCGAAAAAATCAAAAAAACGAGCACTCCCTGATAAAACTTCCTTAACCAAAGGTAATAAACAATTTTTTAAACAACTTCTTCAAGAAAAGTTCTTTCCCATGAATTAAATCCAAAAATTATAGGTTAAAAATAATAACACAGGCACATTCTTCTTTCTTTAACCATTGGCCATAAACCTTTAACTTTCTAATTATGAAATTTACGCTGCGACCATGGCTTGAAACAGATTTAGATAGCTTGGTAAAATACGCCAACAACCCTAGAATTTCAAACAACCTGACGGATGCTTTTCCCTATCCTTACCGTAAAGAGAACGGAGAAAAGTTTATAAAAATGGCTATGTCACAAGACCCCAGGCACATTATGGCCATTGTCCTTAATAACGAAGCCTCCGGAGCAGTGGGCATTCATCAACAAAAAGATGTTTTTCGAAAAAATGCCGAAATGGGCTATTGGTTAGCGGAACCTTACTGGGGAAAAGGAATCATGACGGAAGCGATTAAGCAGATGATTCCTTATGGATTTGAAAACTTTGATATTACCCGGATTTTCGCCAGACCGTACGGCACGAACATGGCCTCTCAAAGAGTACTGGAAAAAGCTGGATTCAAACTAGAAGCAACCTTTGAAAAAACATTATTCAAAAACGGAGAATTTTTAGACGAGCTTATTTACGCTGTGCGGAAACCATAAAAGGCTCTTTCATGCTCTATCATTTACCTTTTACCCCTAACCGATCATATCCCCAATACTCAAAAGCAAAATTCCATTCTCGCTCTATGCGTTCAATAGTAGCCAGAGGAAGATGGTTATATTCGTTTTTCTTGTAGGACCTCACCCGTTTCATATATTCTTTAAAATGAGGGGCCGCCTTATTATAATCTGGTAATTGTAATTGGTTATAAATGTGTTTTAAAGTACTTTCAGGCTCTTCGATCAAATCTTCATATCTTATTTCTACTAAATTATTATCAGGAATAGCTTCTCGATCTCTTAAATACTTTTGGATCATCTTACGATAAACCCGGAATATTCGTTCTTCGCGTTCGGGCTCTACATATTCCTGCATCGTAAATTCAGATAACAAAGTGTCATACCAATGCCTGACAGATTGGTACATTTCATAGGGGTTTCGAACGATAAATATAAATTTGGCCTGAGGAAATAATTCCAGTAATTCTTTTACGCGACCAGTATTATGAGGATTTTTTAAGATTAAATATGTATTTTTTTGAGCATAGGCAATCAACTGAAGGACCCTTAGATAGTTTTTTTGCCATTTTTTCTTTTGGTACTCCGAGATTTCCTCAAACAGGTCATAGCGCTTGAAATAATTTTGATTCCGGGGAAATGCATACCCCATCAGGCCGCAATGAGCAGTAAGTCCGAATAGGGCCTGTTCTTCTTCCTGAGGCTCATCTATAGAAAAGTGGACATTATCCTGAATTCTACGTTCGGGAAAATAAGTATTCATCCACTTTTTAATCCTTTTATTGATCAATAAAAAAATATTGGTGAAAACCGCATGGAAATTGGTGGCTGTTGCCCATCTCGGATCCCTGGACAACAAATAGTGGAGATGTGTTGTCCCCGAGCGAAAATGTCCGATTATAAAAATTGGCGGGGTTTGTTCGAAAGAAATTTTTTTTACTTTAGGATAAAAAATTAATCTTTGTAAGATACGTAATGGTGTTAACACAACAGCCCAAAAAATGGAGGCTAACGCCATTTTATATTTACCAGGGCTCACCCGATGTTTTAGAAACAAGGGGATAATGACCGTCAAGCGTCCTACATAAAATAAATGACCAACCAAGCCAGGCTTTTTTGTTGCTTTTCCCATTACGGTTTTACTATTTTCTAGCGTTTTCGTTTTCCATTTTTTTGTAACCAACAGTCACTATAGTTTTAACAAATGTAAAATACTATTTATAACTCCTTGAAGTAATTCGCGAAATTGGACTATCAATTCCTTCATTTACTTAAGTTTTCATCCTTTTTTACCGAAATTTGCTATCAGACACCTCAAAAGCTTTAGCTAAGGAACGGTAAAAAAATAAGTTCCGCATTTTAGTTAGCCATTTTTTGAAGATTTATGTGCCACCAAACGCAGACATATCCCGCGTGCCTTCGGGAGCCTTAGCTGCGTCCGAGGCCTGGCAACGAATTAAAGCTTCAAAAAATACGGCTAAAATGGCGAAGTCATTTAAGTAGTTCACGGAAATAGACTATAAAAATAATCTTTGCCCGCTGTAGAAGCATTTTTCGTTTGGAGATCGACACTTTTTTGGGATTTTTCTTCGAAAAATCCCAAAAAAGTGTCGATCTCCAACTCAAAAACCTTCCTGCCAAGGGCATCGATAGTTTGTACAGTTTAAATCCGTGAACTACTTATTTAACGTTCCTAAACACTCCAAAAGTCCTGTAACGGACTTTTGGAAATTACTTCAATTCGTTCTTTACTCAAAAACTCTTCCAGTTTCGAACTTAATACTCTGGAAATTAATTAAATAAAATCGTTTTTTGACAAATTGTGTAGAACTCCAAAATGATAATCATTGAATTCCTTGTGGCTGAAAAGGTTACCATTTTGAAGCTCCATTTTTTCACAATTTCTGTCAAAGAACTAATAAAATTAAACAAATGGATAATAGTTTTAAAGCACTCATTGCCCCAGTTGCTGTTGCCAAATGGGATGAACTAGAAGACAGACAACCCACACATGCTCTTGTTGAGAATACTGATTTGGTAATCACTAAATTTGATGATGATTTCTCGGTCCTTTATGGCCGCTGTCTTCATCGTGGTGCACTACTCTCAGATGGTTTTATTGATGATCAGGATAACCTGATCTGTGGAGTACATAATTGGGACTACCGGGTTAGTACAGGCGTTAGTGCATATAATAACGAAGAAGTCCTCTACAAATTTAAATCGGCACTGAAAGATAATACAATCTACGTTGACCGTTCGGATGTCCTTACATTTGAAACTTTTCATCCCCAACCGTTTAATCGAAACGAATATCTTGGCAAATACACTGATACACATCCCGAAAATACTGAACCATATACCCGCTACATCAAGGAACTTTCTCAAAATGGCCTTTCCAAAACGGGGCACCACGGGCCCTCAGCAGCCATGGGTGTAGATAGAAATACACTCCCTAAATGGGAAAACATACAATTCCTGCCGGCACAGTTGCACCGTCGTCCCCTATTGGATGATGAAACGGTAAGCACCGAAGTCGTAATTGGTCCGAAAGCAAAAAAGCCCTTAAAGCTTAGTATGCCTATATTTGTCTCTGACATGAGTTTTGGTGCACTTTCCAAAGAAGCTAAGGTAGCTCTATCTATGGGAGCCGAAATGAGCGGTACGGGAATATGCTCCGGAGAAGGCGGTATGCTTCCTGAGGAACAATCCCATAACAGCCGTTACTTTTATGAACTTGCCTCAGCAAAATTCGGATTTAGCTGGGAGAAAGTTGCTGCCTCGCAAGCGTTTCACTTTAAAGGTGGCCAAGGCGCTAAGACAGGAACCGGCGGCCACCTGCCGGGAAACAAAGTAAACGAAGAAATCGCCAAAGTCCGGGGCCTTCAACCCGGTCAAGCAGCTATAAGCCCTGCGGCCTTTCCCGATTTAAAAACAATTGATGACTTTAGAAATCTAGCTGCTGAAGTTAGAGATAAAACGGGCGGTATTCCCGTTGGTTTTAAAATTGCTGCCAGTCATATTGAGAAAGATATTGACTTTTGCCTCGAAGCTGGAGCCGATTATATTATCCTGGACGGAAGAGGAGGAGGAACAGGAGCTGCGCCTACCGTCTTAAGGAATAATATCAATGTGCCCACAATACCAGCTTTAGCCAGGGCGAGAAAACATTTAGATAAGCTTGAGGTCAAAGATGTTTCATTAGTCATTACAGGTGGCCTGCGTATCGCTGAAGACTTTGCAAAAGCCCTTATGCTTGGTGCAGATGCTATAGCCATTGCCAATTCTGCTATTCAGGCCATTGGTTGCCTGGGTATGCGCGCCTGCAATACCAATAACTGTCCCGTTGGCATTGCAACCCAAAAGAATCATCTCCGTGCACGTATTGAGATCGAAAAATCTGCAAAGCAGCTCCATAATTTCCTGGAAGCGTCGAATGAATTAATTATGGTCATTGCTCGTGCTTGTGGTTATGACCATATTAACAAATTTAACCCAGATGATCTAACTACCTTTGATTTCGATATGCATCGGCTTACGGGAGTTGCTTACACTGGGATAATAGATTAAGAACTAACTTGTTTATTGTGAAGCCCGGTTTGAAAACCGAGGCTTCGAATTCATGCCGCTTCACGGCAATATTTTGCTTTTGAGGCAGCTGCATAGGCCAATTTTGCTCCGCAAAACAGGCCTATGCAGCTGCCTCAAAAAAGAGTTTTCGCGCTGTAAGCGCGTTCGTTTTTCAACGTGAGAATCGCTGTAAATAACTAAAGGATGATGCCGTACACGTAGTTCTTGTGGAAGGCAAGAACTATTTGGACAGCATTATCCCTCTAAATACACAAAAATTATGGACAGCTGGGTTTTGCCTATAACTTTGTTACCAAGCATAGGCTTCTTTATTATGGCAACTTCAAATTTGAGCAATGCGATGAGTAGCGAGATTGACAGATTGATAGAAATGGATAAAGAAGCCTATCATGATATCATTTTGCTCAAGATCAAACAATTAGGCCGGTTAAACAGAGCTCTTGTATTACTATATTTTAGTGCCTCATTTATGGCACTTGCCGGCTTCATGGGAGGACTGGGGGTAAATTTTCACTTTGTTCCTCACAGCGGGATGATGCTTTTTATTTGCATTGGTACCGGCGGAACACTACTAGCTCTTTTTTACCTTATCATTTACGCTACAAAAGCTGTTAAAATCAAAAGAGATCAATTCTGTATAAAACTATAAATATGGCAGATAACAACAATTTAGTTTGGCACAAAATTCTCGATAATCCTTCAAGTCTTCCGGAAGGTCGTGTAATGTCGGTCACTGCTGCTCACCGGACGTTTTGCCTCACTCATCATCAAGGCAAGTTTGGATGCCTGGATAACAAATGCCCTCACCAGGGAGGGCCCCTAGGCGAAGGTTCTATTGAAAATGGTCTCCTGCGTTGCCCATGGCACGGCTGGGATTATGACCCGATCACGGGGAAAGCTCCTGGCTATGATGATGGTGTAGAAACCTTCCCTATAGAGGTTCGCGAAGATGGTGTTTACATTGGTTTACCCGAGGAAGAAACCCACGTAAGGACAATAAGTGATGTAATGGCCGAAACCATGGTAAACTGGGGCATTGATACCGTTTTCGGAATGGTAGGGCATTCAAACCTTGGATTAGCGGACGCTCTTCGCCGGCAAGAAGCAAAAGGAAAGCTTCGTTATTTTGGTATTCGCCACGAAGGAGCTGCCTCATTTGCCGCTTCAGCATATGGAAAACTTACCGGAAGACCAGCTGCTTGCTTTGCCATCGCTGGCCCCGGAGCAACCAACATGTTTACCGGCTTATGGGATGCCAAGGTAGATAGAGCTCCTATTTTAGCCTTAACAGGCCAGGTGGCCACACAAGTAGTGGGAACAGGAAATTTCCAGGAGCTGGATCTGGTAAAAGCCTTCCAAACAGTAGCCGAATTCAACCACCGTACTCAAAGAGACAGCCAACATGCCGAACTAATGAGTTTGGCTATAAAACACGCTCTCCTGAAAAGAGATGTATCCCATCTTACCTTCCCCGATGAAATCCAAACGCTGCCGGCCGAATCAGAAGCCGCACAAACACCTGATGGACGGATCACCCCTACCCAAATTGCTCCTCCGGCCGAAATGCTCGAAAAAGCCGTTGAACTTGTAAAAGCGTCAAAGCGCCCCTTAATTATTGTAGGCCACGGAGCCCGCTTCAATATGCCTGCAATTATTGAATTGGCCGAGGTACTCAACTGCCCTGTAGTAACAACCTTTAAAGGAAAAGGTCAAATCCCCGACAGCCATCCGCTTGCAGGTGGGGTACTAGGCAGAAGTGGAACCCCCATTGCCTCTTGGTTTATGAACGAAAACGACCTTTTGATAGTCTTTGGCGCTTCTTTTTCAAAGCATACAGGCATAACACCTAAAAAGCCTACGATACAAGTAGATTTTGACCCTTTAGCTCTTAGCAAATTCCATAAAGTGGACGCTCCGGTCTGGGGTGAAATCTCAGTTACCGTTGAATTAATTAAAAAGGAAATTGCCGGAAACATTCAATCCGAGGATCAACGTTCACAGATTGCAGAGCGCCGGGCAATCTGGCGAGAGGAAAAAAACCGCCGACTGAACGAAGAAAGAGGTCAGGGTGTAAGTTCAATAGCTGTTTTTGATGCATTGAATCGCCTGGCACCTGAAAATGCCGTTATGTGTGTAGATGTTGGGAACAATGCTTACTCCTTTGGTCGATATTATGAAAGTAAACCAGGAACCAACTTCATAATGTCAGGCTATTTAGGCTCTATTGGTTTTGCGTTCCCTGCTGCAATGGGAGCATGGGCTGCGGTTGGCAGCAGCCGTCCGGTAATTGCCGTTGCCGGCGATGGAGGGTTCGGCCAATACATGGCTGAATTAAATACGGCTGTATTATACAATATGCCTATCAAGTTGATCCTTTTGAATAATTCAGAATTAGGAAAAATATCAAAAGAGCAGCGCGCAGCAGAATTAAGCGTATGGCAAACCAAGTTGAGCAACCCCAACTTCGCTGAATATGCACGCTCCTGTGGCGCTCTTGGCTTTAGGGTTACTCAAAGTGGTCAGGAATTAGACGAAGCACTGGAAGCTGCCCTCGGCCATAACGGACCGGCGGTGGTGGAAGTCATTACCGATGTAAGTCTTTTATAATTTCAAAATCATCCCAAATAGGGTGTCTCAAAGTGTTTCTTTTGCTCCTGGTAAAGAAACAATACTGGGATACCCCACTTTGAAACCAACACAATCATGTTTCAATCATTCACTGTTGTTTTATCAATGGCAGCTTTATTCAGTTTGATCAATAAAAGACTGCTAAAGCTCCCTTCTACTATTGGATTAATGATTTTAGCGCTCGTTGTTGCTATCGTAGTCATTACTTCCCAGTTTTTTTCACCTTCTTTTTACGATTTTTTTTGTGAACTTGTATTAAGTGTAGACTTCAAAACACTCCTACTTGATGTCATGCTCAGCATGCTCCTTTTTGCAGGAGCCCTTCACATTAACATCCATGAGCTCGCTCGGGAAAAATGGGCGGTGCTGCTTTTTGCGACTTTAGGAGTTGTTATTTCCACTTTCATCGTAGGAGGGCTGTTTTTTCTGGCTAGTCAACTCGTTGGATTTCACATACCCTTTCTGCATTGCTTATTATTTGGTGCACTTATTTCCCCAACCGACCCGATCGCTGTTATCAGTATTTTACAGGAAGCTCACGTAAAAAAGAGCCTGGAATTAAAAATTGAGGGAGAATCTTTATTCAATGATGGCATTGGGGTGGTTGTTTATGTTGGCGTCTTATCCATCATCCGTTCAATGGATAATGAGCATATTATAAGTGAGATAGGAAGCATCTTTTTGGAAGAAGCTGTCGGAGGTATTATTTACGGGCTAGCGCTAGGTTGGCTAGGAAGAAAACTAATCAATTGGGGAAAAGAAGATGAAAAACTATGCGGGCTAATCACCCTGGCACTTGCTACAGGAGGGTACTCCCTTGCTTCAATATTACACGTATCGGGGCCATTGGCCATGGTGGTGGCGGGTCTCTCCGTAGGAGATCATTTAATGAAGACCAGCTTCCCGGATAAAGTCCGTAGCTTTCTTTATAATATATGGGATATGCTTGACGACACCTTGAATGCGGTTCTTTTTGTAATGATTGGCCTGGTCATTCACACCTTAGATTTTGAAAGCATATTTTTTCCGTTGGCGATTTTAGCTATTTTAATCGTTCTGGTAGCGCGCTTTATTTCTGTAAGTATTCCTTTTTCCTTATTGAGGCACAAAGGCAATCATCCATTAAAAACGATCCTTACTTTAAGCTGGGGAGGCCTTAGGGGAGGTATTTCGGTTGCTCTTGCTCTTTCGCTAGATGAATCACTCTCCAGAGAGGTGTTGGTTTTCATAACTTACGGCGTCGTTATATTTTCCATTATTGTGCAAGGATTGACAGTAGGTTCTTTGGTAAAAAAATTGAAGCTGTAAAAATTTTATTCTACAAAAACATCAATATGTTTGTAATCAAATCCTTTATAACCTGCTCATTTCTTTTAGCTTCTTTTTTCACCTTAAATTGCCAGATTGCTGTACACCAGGAGCCATTCCACAAACTTGTCTTTGAATTCCCAGAGGTAATGCGGGTTCTTGATATCAGAGCCATGCCAAGCGATACTACAGCCTTTCATGTACACAACAACGACCTTTGTTATATAGTGCTTGATAGTGCCAATGTATTTCTGGAAAGTAAGAACGATGCCCCCAAAACAGTTTTTCTACCGGAGGGATATGCTAATGATAACATAACGTATAGCAAAGAGCCGTTCGTCCATCGTTTCGCCAATGTTGGAAATACTTTTTTCAGAACAATTGGCGTAGAAAACCTGCTACCCCGAGCAGAAAAAAATTCCAAGAGCTCTTTCAATGCCTCATTTAATTACACCTTTCAAAAAAAGGATGAGCGTTTTCTGATGACTAAATTAACTCTTGAGCCAAATGAGAAGCTTACTATACCGGATGAACACTATGGGTTAATCGTTGCCACTTCCTCCGGTTATATTCAAATCAAAAGTTCAAATGAAACATTACATGCTCTCATGGATAAAGGCAATTGGTTCCCAATTGTAAAAGGAGAAGAACTTACTATTATAAACAGCCTACGACGAACTCAGGAAGTATGGTTAGTTATTCTAAACCCTTAAACCTCATAAGTTAGCTCTACTTCCGGTGTAGTAGGATGTGACTGGCATGTAAGGATGTACCCTTCCTCTACTTCATCATCATCTAATGCAAGGCAGACCTCCATCTTCACGTTTCCTTTAAGCAATTTGGCCATACAAGTAGAACAAGATCCCGAAGTACAGGAATAAGGTGGATCTAATTTTTGAGCAATAAGTACATCCAGGATGGTTTTTCCAGCAGGCACTTCTAACTCAATAACATTTCCGTCTAAATGTACTTTGACTTTTGATGCATCCATATTTTCAACATTAACTTTTTCATGGGGAAGTTCAGAAGAGGAAAAGAACTCTAAATGAATAGAAGCGCTTGAGATATTTTCTTTGAGTAAAGCATCTTTCGTTGACAGCATCATATCATTAGGGCCACAAATGAAGTACTCTGCATCTTTAGAAGGGGCAGGATTTTCCTGTAAAAATTTCCTGACCATTTTCCGGTCAATTCGGCCAATTTTCCCATCCCAGTTCGTGCTGACCTTCTTTAAGAATCCTTTCCATCCATTATTCTTCACTCTGGCAGGTTGGCTCAGCGCATATTCAATTTGTAACTGCCCTTCATATCTTTTGGCTAAATTATCCAGCTCCTCTTTAAAGATAATGGATTGCTCATTTCGATTGCCATATAACAATAATACGCTGCTTTTAGGCTCTGCTTCCACAACTGTTTTCAGAATAGACATCAAAGGCGTTATTCCACTCCCGGCTCCAAAAAGGTAGTAGGTCTTTCGCTGCGCCTCTTCAAGTGGAGTATAAAAAGAACCTTGAGCAGGCATAACATCAAGAGTGCTTCCTTCCTGAACCTCGTGGTTTAGAAAATGAGAAACTACACCGCCCTCAATCTTTTTGACCGCAATAGCAGGAGGCTCATTCCAAATTGGGCTGCTGCAAAGTGAATAAGCTCTTCTTTCTTCTTTCCCATTCACCTGAGCTTTTACAGTGAGGTACTGCCCGTGTTTATATTCGAAAAAGGGTTTCTGATCTTCCGATAATTCGAATGAAATTCGAACGGCATCTTCCGTTTCCCTACGGATTTCTTTTACGCGTAATGGATAAAATGTGGTATTCATAACCACATAAATAATTATCAGCCATTTTTGTTTAATCTTGGCAGGAAAAATCATAAGAACAGAAAAAAGAAGGCCAAAAAAAAGGCCGATACCTGCGGCATCGACCTTTTTTTAACTTTCTTTTCTTCTATTCTTCCTCTGAACCAGCTTCATCTCCTTCAGCTTCGGCAGCCACTTCAGCGCTGGTTTCAGTTGCGGTCGCCACTGCAGCTGTTTCTGCAGCACTTCCTCCGCCTTTTCCACCACGACGGCGACGGCGTTTTCCGCCTTGACCACTACTTTTCTTTTCAACAGTATAAGTTTCATTAAAATCTACTAATTCGATCATGGCCATTTCGGCACCATCTGTTCTCCGGAATCCAAGTTTAATGACTCGAACATACCCTCCAGGGCGATCAGCAACTTTTGGAGCAATTACATCAAACAATTCTTTGATTGCTTCTTTGTTTTGCAAATAACTGAATACCACTCTTCGAGAGTGCATATCATTTTTCTTACTCTTTGTAATAAGAGGTTCAATATGTAAGCGAAGAGCCTTTGCTTTTGCTAGTGTGGTAGTAATACGCTTATGCGTAATCAAAGCAATAGACATATTTCGCAATAGTGCTTTACGGTGCCCCGCTTTTCTTTTGAGATGATTGTACTTTTTACCGTGTCTCATGATTTAGTAGATTTTAATGCCGGTAATCTCCGGTTGATCTTCGCAACATCCAAGTATTTTTGTAAATGCTTTTTGAGAAACGTTAAAAACCAAGTTCGACTTTTTGATCGCTTCTTCTCGAGCTTTGCCAGGTTGCGAGTACTTGACCTAGCTTTCAGTTCCCGAGAGAATCCTAGATAAGCTACTCAAAATTGTCGAATTTATATTAAAACGTTCCAGAGTACTAAGCCTTAATCCTTAGATTATTGCAAAAAATAATGAATTTATATAAATGGACTTTATTCCTCTTCAAGTTTGTACTTTGATAGATCCATTCCAAAAGTCAAGCCTTTGTCCTGGAGTAGTTCTTCGATTTCTACCAAAGATTTCTTACCAAAGTTTCTAAACTTCAACAATTCGTGTGTGTCGTAGCGCACCAATTCAGCCAAAGTGTTGATTTTAGCTGCTTTAAGGCAATTATAAGCACGAACAGACAAATCGAGATCTTCAAGCGAAGTTTTCAATAACTTACGCATGTGAAGAATATGTTCATCGACGATATTATCCTCTCTTCCTGAAGGATCATCGAATGTAATATTTTCATCAGTGATCAGCATCAAATGCTGAATCATAATGCGAGAAGCTTCTTTGATCGCATCTTCCGGATGAATCGTTCCGTCTGTTTTTACTTCAATAGCAAGCTTTTCGTAATCCGTTCGCTGCCCTACACGAGTATTAGACACTCTGTAAGCCACATTTTTGATGGGCGTATAGATAGCATCGATAGGAATGACACCGATAGGAGCATCCTTCGGTAGATTTTCATCAGCGGGAACATATCCACGGCCTTTAGTTATGGTGAACTCCATTTCGAGGTTTACGAAAGGCTCCATACTACAAATATGCAAGTCAGAGTTCATTACTTTGAAAACATTGGTATGCTCTTCAATATCCCCTGCTTTGAACTCTTCTTTACCGCTAATGGTAAGGTATATTTTTTCTGTTGACAGATCTTCTCCTGCGATAAGCTGTTTAAGGCGAACCTGTTTAAGGTTCAGGATGATGTCCACTACATCCTCAACAACACCTCGGATGGTGGAGAACTCATGTTCAACACCTGCTATACGGACTGCTGAGACAGCAAATCCTTCTAAGGAGGAAAGTAGAATACGCCGGATAGAATTACCGATAGTCTGGCCGAAACCAGGTTCTAATGGTTTAAATTCAAAAAGCCCCTCGAAATCAGTAGCTTTTTGCATTATAATTTTATCCGGTTTTTGAAAATTCAATATGCTCATAATCTCGAACTCTTCCTTGATGGGTTAAAAAATATAGGCAAAGTGGAATAGCTACATGGAGTTACGTGTATAAACTATACGGCACAAGCCTTTTCAAAAAAGATGGTCTTTTTTGAAAAGGCTCTGAGTAAATCGTAGCAAAATAGAAATGTTTGCTATATCGACTATAATACAATTACTTAGAATACAATTCTACGATCAACTGTTCATTGATTTTCTCTGGAATCTGATCCCTATCAGGATAAGAAAGGAAAACCCCCTGCATCTTATTTTCATTCCACTCTAACCAACCGAACTTTCTCACTTCCGCTTTATTTCCAATACTATCCTGAATCACCTGAAGGCTTTTTGATTTTCCCCGAACGCTTACAATGTCACCAGGTCTCAAAATGCAGGAAGGAATGTTGGTTACAATTCCGTTTAAAGTTATGTGACGATGAGACACAAGTTGTCTTGCCGCCCTGCGAGTAGGGGCTAATCCTAATCTAAAGACAGTATTATCTAAACGAGCTTCAAGAAATTTTAACAAGTTTTCACCAGTAACGCCTTCCTTTCTACTCGCTTTGTCGAAAAGGTTACGGAATTGACGTTCAAGGACACCGTAAGTATACTTTGCTTTCTGCTTTTCCACAAGTTGCAAAGCATAGTCTGATTTTTGACGTTTTCTTCTGGTATTTCCATGCTGCCCTGGAGGATATTTTCTTTTCTCAAAGGCTTTATCGAAACCATATATTGTTTCCCCGAAACTTCTGGACTTTTTTGTTTTTGGTCCTCTATACCTAGCCATCTTTAATTCAATCGTTTAGCTTCAATGAATAATTATTATACCCGTCTTCTTTTTGGAGGACGGCAACCATTGTGAGGCACCGGAGTAAGATCCTTGATTCGGGTAATCTTTATCCCTGCCACATCAATGGCACGAATAGCAGCCTCACGCCCTGACCCTGGACCGTTAACGAGTACTTCTACATAACGTAATCCTGCCTCGTGGGCTGTTTTTGCAGCGTCAGACGCAGCTACTTGTGCTGCATAAGGAGTATTCTTCTTAGATCCACGGAAACCGGCCTTCCCTGCAGAAGACCACGATATAACCTGCCCTTTCTTATTGGTCATCGAGATGATGATATTGTTGAAAGAGGCCTGAATATGCACATATCCTTCAGGCTCCACATGAACCTTACGCTTTTTTACTTTTTTTGACTTTGCCATAAGCTCTTATCCGAAAAATTATCGTATTACTTGGTTACTTTCTTCTTATTCGCTACTGTCTTACGCTTACCTTTACGGGTACGAGCGTTCGTACGCGTACGCTGACCCCTGAGTGGCAACCCTTTTCTGTGACGTAGCCCCCGATAGCAGCCAATATCCATTAATCGCTTAATATTCAACTGAACTTCACTTCTCAGCTCCCCTTCTACAGTATAATCATTTTGAATAATACTAGCAATATTAAGCAAATTCTCATTTGACCACTCATTGACTTTAACACTCTCGTCAATACCAGCCTTATCCAAAATTTCCTTAGCTCTTGACCTGCCTATTCCGAAGATGTAAGTTAAACCAATAACGCCTCTTTTATCTCTAGGAAGATCTATACCAGCAATACGAGCCATATAAACTTAATTTATAAGATCCATTTATTCACACAACAGAAGAGTAGGACTACCCTTGACGTTGTTTGAATCTAGGATTTTTTTTATTAATAATATACAATTTTCCCTTTCTACGAACGATCTTACAGTCTGCAGATCGTTTTTTAATTGATGGACGAACCTTCATAATTTTTTATTTATATCTATAAATAATCCGGCCTCGAGAAAGATCATAAGGAGACATTTCAACTGCAACCTTATCACCAGGTAAAATTCGGATGTAGTTCATTCTCATTTTACCTGAAATAGTAGCTACAATTTCGTGCCCGTTCTCTAATCCGACCTTAAACATCGCATTAGAGAGCGCTTCCTGAATTATTCCATCCTGTTTGATCAGTTCTTGCTTAGCCATAATTAATTTTGGGTGTGCAAAGATACACAATTGTTTTATAAAAAAGAAATTTTTTACAGTCAGTTGTTAAAAAACGTATTTGCAAAATCCGACCGCCTATCAACAAATGACAAACACTTTACAGGTTTTTTAGAGCCATGTAAAGTGCTTATGGAGCCACTTACAGATGAGCATTAAAGGTCAGCATAACATTAGCTTCTACTCTACTAGACTTGCTTTGTAGATTTAAGCATGTGCCAGGCTTCCCACTCCTTGAACAGAGGAATTCGACCGAATTGCTTCCTCAACTATTTCGTGGTTGGATAGAATGTCAGCTTTTTTAGAACGGACAACAATTGTGTGTTCGTAATGAGCTGATGGCGTTCTATCTTTTGAAATAACCGTCCAGCCATCTTTAGCTGTTTTCACTTCTTTTTTACCAAGATTAACCATCGGTTCAATAGCAATCACCAAGCCATCTTTAAGCATCATACCCTTTCCGCGCTTACCATAATTCGGCACTTCAGGAGCTTCGTGTAACTCCTTTCCAATACCATGCCCCACTAACTCTCTCACTACTCCGTACTTATTAGTTCGCTCACAGTATTCTTGTACCGCAAAACTAATATCACCCAGGCGTTTCCCGACAACTGCTTGATCAATAGCCTTATATAAAGATTGGTTGGTAACGACCAACAGATCTAGAACTTTCTCGTCTACTTCTCCGAGCGCAAATGTGTAGGCGGCATCTCCAAAGAAATTGTTCATGTAAACACCGCAATCAACAGATACAATATCCCCGTCGCGAAACTCTTGTTTAGATGGAATACCATGAACTACTTGTTCGTTCACAGATACACATAAAGTAGCCGGGAACCCTCTGTACCCCTTAAAAGCAGGTATTGCGCCATGATCGCGAATCAGTTCTTCCGCTTCTTTATCTATTTCTACGGCTGAGACCCCGGGGCCTATTTTACTTCCTACATGAGCCAGCACCTTGCAAACAAGCAAGCAGCTCTGTCTTATAAATTCAACCTCTTCGTCTGTTTTGTAATAAATCTTGCCTTTACTCACTTTAAAAAGATATGTGTGTTTTCAAATAAAAAGTCCAGATTCTATTAGTCAAACTGAAGAAGAAGCTAAATAGTTTAAAATTTAATTACATTGAGGCTCCAATGCCTTGCATACCACCACTTCGTCCCTTAATTTTTCCGGATTTCACCAAGCCATCATAGCGACGCATCAATAAATGACTTTCAATTTGCTGTAATGTATCAAGAACAACAGCTACAAGGATCAGCAAAGAAGTTCCGCCAAAGAACAGGGCGAAAGCATAATTTACTCCGAAAGCAGCTACAATGGCTGGTAATATAGCAATAATGCCAAGGAAAATTGACCCCGGCAAAGTGATACGTGTTGTGACTGTATCAATGAAATCTGCTGTATTCTTACCAGGTTTAACTCCGGGAATAAAAGCATTCTGGCGCTTCAAATAATCAGCATATTGCTGAGGATTCACTAATAGCGCCGTATATACATACGTAAAGATAACAACTAAGAAGAAATATACGACATTATAAGGCCCTGAGAAAGGATCATTGAACGTGCCTAAAACACCACCTGAAGCGGCACTGTCAGCCCCTGAAACAAATTGCATAGCAGTAGCCGGTAAAAACATCAAGGCTTGAGCAAAGATAATTGGCATCACCCCTGATGCGTTAACCCTTAAAGGTATATAATCTCTTGCCCCAGACATTGGAATTTGTGCATTCCCTCTTCCCACCATTCGCTTAGCAAATTGAATAGGAATTTTCCGCACTCCTTGTACGATCATCACTGTTGCCATCACTACAAAGAACAATGCAGCAATTTCCGCCACGAACAAGAACAAGTTGTTCTGAACCTGAATTTGAAGTTCTGATATAAATGCAATAGGCAATGTAGCAATGATACCTACAGTGATCAATAAAGAAACACCATTTCCTATGCCCTTATCTGTAATACGCTCACCTAACCACATGGCAAAGACAGTTCCGGTAGACAAGATGATAATATTAGAAAACCAGAATATACCCGCAGGAATAGAAGGATCTACAGCTCCCATACTCTTAATGTAGGTCAAATATCCACCGCCCTGAACCAAGGTAATCACAACTGTAAGAAGACGGGTAATCTGATTGATCTTTTTACGTCCGGACTCCCCTTCTCTCTGTTGCAAACGTTGAAAATAAGGAACTGCAAAACCTAAGAGCTGAATGATGATGGAAGCGGTGATGTAAGGCATGATTCCAAGGGCAAAAATAGCTGCTTGGTTGAAAGCACCACCGGTAAAAATATTGATCAGACCAAGTAAATCTCCCGCACCTGCTGAGCTAGCATTTTGTTGAAGCACGTTAGGCATTACACCAGGTAGTACCACAAAAGATCCGAATCGATAAACCAAAAGCATACCGAGTGTAAACAGTATGCGATTGCGTAGTTCTTTAATCTTGTAGATGTTCTTGAGAGTCTCAATAAATTTTTTCATTCGTATTTCTTTATGCTTGGTTTGTGGTTCCTCCGGCAGCTTCGATAGCTTGGCGTGCAGAACTGGAATAAGCGTGAGCTGTTACATTCAGCTTTACTGAAATTTCACCAGCTCCTAGTATCTTGACACGATCTTTCTTGTTAATGATATTCTTCTCGATCAACACTTCCGGGTTGATGGTATCGAGTTGATATTTTGCAGCAATGGCTTGAAGACGTTCAACATTAAAAGGAACGTAAGAAACGCGATTCGGATTTTTGAATCCTCTCTTTGGTACACGCATTTGTAAAGGCATCTGACCGCCTTCGAAGTTACGCTTTTTAGAAAAACCTCTACGAGACTTTTGTCCCTTATGACCTCTGGTTGCTGTTCCGCCGGTTCCTGCACCAGCACCTCTTCCCACTCTTTTGTTGGATTTAACAGAGCCCGGAGCCGGTTTCAGATGATGCATTTTCAACCCTTCATTATTCTTTTCCATGCTGAGTATTATTTAATGACTCTATTTATACGATTGTTATGAAACGACCATCTCGACAGTCTTAATTTCGTATAAACGAATCAGAGACAATATTTTAAGATGCTGATTCCACTTTTACAAGATGATCCACTTTAGCGATCATGCCCAGTATTTGCGGAGTAGCGTTATGTTCAACTGAATGATTAATTTTTTTCAGACCAAGTGCTTGCACCGTTGCTTTCTGACGCTTATTACACCCGATAGTACTTCTAACTTGAATAACCTTTATCTTTTCCATTTTCATAAATGCTTTCGAATCCAAATTGGATGGATTAACAACCATTAAATACCTTTTCCATGCTTATACTTCGCTGCTTAGCTATAGTCATCGGGCTTCTAAGTTTTGCCAGAGCATCGACAGTAGCTTTTACCACATTATGGGGGTTAGAAGATCCCATAGACTTTGCCAGTACGTTATGGACCCCAGCTATTTCAAGCACTGCACGCATAGAGCCACCTGCGATTACACCTGTACCATCTGCAGCTGGTTTGAGAAGTACTTTACCAGCTCCGAACTTCCCTTTTTGTTCATGAGGGATTGTACCCTTGTAAAGAGGTACCCGGATTAAATTTTTCTTGGCATCATCAACGGCCTTAGAGATTGCCTCGGATACATCTCTTGCCTTACCTAAGCCATGACCTACAGCTCCGTTTCCGTCGCCTACCACTACAATTGCAGCGAAACTAAAAGTACGCCCCCCCTTAGTCACCTTGGCAACCCGATTAAGGTTTACAAGTTTTTCCTTCAACTCTGTTTCCGTAGGCTTTACTCTGGATTGTTCGTTCTTTGCCATTATATTATTATTCTATTATTCAAGATTAGAATTGTAAACCACCTTCTCTTGCGCCCTCTGCCAAAGATTTTACTCTTCCGTGGAACAAGTATCCGCCTCTGTCAAATACAATTTGGTTTATATTATTTGACAATGCTTTTTGTGCAATCAATTTACCGACAGCCTTAGCCTGATCGGTCTTGGTGACTCCTTTAGGTACACCATCTTCGTGAGAAGAAGCTGCAACCAGCGTCACACCGTTTCTATCGTCAATGATTTGGCCGTAAATGGCTTTGTTACTTCTATATATTGCAAGGCGTGGAACCTCTGGAGTTCCCTGAACTTTCTTGCGAATTCGATAATGAATACGACGCCTTCTATCTGATTTCTTTAATTTCATGATCCTCTTACTTTTACAACAAAAACTATGATAAAAAACCTCTTATTTACCAGCGGTTTTACCTTCTTTACGACGAATGTTCTCACCAAGGAAGCGAATACCTTTCCCTTTATAAGGTTCTGGTTTACGGAATGCGCGAATCTTTGCAGCCACTTGCCCTATGAGTTGTTTATCATGACTTTCCAGGCGAACTATAGGGTTCTTACCTTTTTCCATCTTCGTTTCGACCTTGACTTCATCAGGGATGTAGAACATTACAGGGTGAGAGTAACCAATAGTCAACTCCAACAACTGTTTAGTATTAGAAGCTCTGTAACCGACCCCAACAAGTTCTAGTTCCTTCACAAAACCTTTTGACACCCCTTCAACCATGTTACTGATCAAGGAGCGGTACAAACCATGCATAGATCTGTGACGCTTCTGATTGGTTGGACGGGTAACTTCCAGGGCATTATCCTCAATCTTTATAGAGATATCCGGATCAACCTGTTGCATCAATTCCCCTTTGGGGCCTTTGACCTTCACCACATTACTCTTATCATCGATTTTGATCTCTACTCCAGCGGGTATAGATATGGGCGCTTTTCCGATCCTTGACATGACAATAGAATTATTAGAAATTAATAAAACTCAAAAAAATAGAAACTACTATGATACGTAGCACATCACTTCTCCTCCAACGTGTTCACGTCTGGCCTGCTTATCAGTCATCACGCCTCTGGAAGTGGAGATAATAGCGATTCCCAGGCCGTTGATCACACGAGGCAATTCATTTGCTTTAACGAATTTTCTCAAGCCCGACTTACTTACGCGTCTCAGTTCTCGAATTACTGGTCGTTTCGTATCAGCATCGTACTTGAGAGCGATTTTGATAATTCCCTGAGGCCCGGTTTCATCTTCAAATTTATATTTTAGAATATAACCGTGATCATAGAGAATCTTTGTAATACTTTTCTTAACATTAGAAGCCGGAATATCCACGACTTTGTGGCCTGCCAACTGAGCGTTTCGTATACGCGTTAAATAATCGGCAATTGGATCTGTTACTATCATTATATATGACTTTAATCTAGGCTCTACCTCTACAATTATCAAATAAGATTACCAACTAGCTTTAGTCACTCCAGGTATTTTACCATCGAGAGCCATTTCTCTGAAGGTTACCCTGTTGATTCCGAAATGGCGCATATAACCTTTTGGTCGGCCCGTCAGTTTACATCGATTGTGCAGACGAACAGGCGAGCTATTACGAGGCAGTTTATCCAATTCATCGTAATTACCCTCTTCTTTAAGTCTTTTACGCAACTCGGCATATTTAGCAACTAATCTTTCTCTTTTCTTATCTCTAGCTATTAGTGATTTTCTTGCCATGATTATTTATACTTGTACTTGCAAAATTTTCGAATTATACTGGCTGATTCTGATTTTTGAACGGCATTCCAAGCCCTTTCAACAATTGTAGAGCCTCTGCGTCCGTATTAGCACTAGTAACAAAAGTTATGTGCATACCGGTGATTTTATTGATTGCGTCGAGGTCAATCTCAGGGAATACAATTTGCTCAGTGATACCCATAGAGTAATTTCCTCTTCCATCAAAGCTCTTGTCATTGATTCCACGGAAGTCACGTACACGAGGAAGCGCAACAGAAATCAGTCGATCCATAAACTCCCACATATGCACTCCCCGAAGAGTAACACGGACGCCTATTGTCATTCCTTCTCTAAGTTTGAAGTTAGAGATTGACTTCTTCGCCCTGGTAGGAACCGCCTTTTGACCTGTGATGGTACTAATTTCATTCAAGGAATTCTCGATCAGCTTTTTATCGCTCGTAGCATCCCCGATTCCCTGGTTAACACAGATCTTCTGTAATTTAGGCACCTGCATGATAGAAGAGTATTGAAACTTTTCTAACAGCTGAGGAACTACATCTTTCTTATATTTGACCTTAAGTCTTGGTTGATAATCCATTAGTTAATAATTTCTCCAGACTTTTTAGAATATCTTACTAGTTTACCGTCTACTCTTTTACGACCGATGCGTGTAGGCTCTCCAGATTGAGGATCGATAAGCATAAGCTTTGAAACATGGATAGGAGCTGGCATATCCACAATTCCTCCCGGGTTATTTTCGGTAGGGCGACGGTGTTTCTTCACGATGTTCACATCTTCCACAATAGCACGTTGCTTTTTCGGAAAGATTTCAAGCACTTCTCCCTCTACGCCTTTAAAATCACCAGAGATTACCTGTACGCGATCCCCTTTCTTCACATGCAATTTAGGAGCGTAGCGATCTTTATTTTTAATATTTTTAGCCATTTCGTCAAATCTTTTATTCCAAGAGGAAAATCAAAGTATAAATTAAAG
The DNA here is from genome assembly GCA_964537285.1 of uncultured Saprospiraceae bacterium. Taxonomy (GTDB): domain Bacteria; phylum Bacteroidota; class Bacteroidia; order Chitinophagales; family Saprospiraceae; genus CAZHZT01. Next base: position 41,004 of record CAZHZT010000010.1, read on the forward strand.
TACTTCGGGAGCGAGTGAAACAATACGCATATAGTCTCTGTCGCGTAATTCACGAGCAACCGGGCCGAAAATCCGCGTACCGCGTGGTTCATCGGCATTATTAAGAAGTACTACGGCATTATCATCGAACCGGATGTAAGATCCGTCTTTACGTCTGATTTCTTTTTTGGTGCGAACCACAACCGCTTTAGAAACAGAACCTTTTTTGATTCCTCCCGGGGAGGTATCTTTTACACTTACCACAATTGTATCTCCAATCGAAGCATAACGTCTTTTGGAACCACCTAACACCCGGATGCAAAGTACTTCTTTTGCTCCGCTGTTATCGGCAACTTTCAATCTGGATTCCTGCTGTATCATGGCAACAAATTATTTATAGAAGTTGTGATTCGTTTTAAAAGAGTTAGTGATAACCATATGAACAAACCCGAAGGTTTTCATGATACCAGTCTCCTTATACGTTATCTCAACTTGGTTATTTATCTGAATTGAGATTATTTTGCTCTTTCAAGAATTTCTAACAGGGTCCAGCGCTTTCGCTTACTCAAAGGTCTGGATTCCTGGATGCGCACGGTATCGCCCACGCGGCAATCATTATTTTCATCGTGTGCAACGAACTTTTTACTTTTCATTACGAATTTACCGTAGATAGGGTGACGCAACCTCCGTTCCACCAGAATTGTAATCGATTTTTGCATTTTATCGCTTACTACTACCCCTATTCTTGTTTTTCTCAAGCTATTTTCTGACATAGGACGACTACTTTACTTTTTTTTGACGGCTTCTTCTTTTTCTGATTTTCGAACGATTGCTTATTTCCTCCTCAGAAAGCTCAGCGACTTCCCGACGGCGGATCTCTGTTTTCAATCTTGCGATATCTCTACGTACCTCCCTCAAGGTCATGGGATTATCCAAACCTTTAACTACGTGATCGAATCTGATCTTTTGATATTGAGCTTCTATCTCAGCCAGTTCATTGTTTAATTCCTCGACACTAAACTCTTGAAGCTCAGTAAACTTTTTAGTTGCCATTACCAGATTGGTTATGTATAAAATCAATAAATGATACGAACTAGTTATTTTTAAGCGCAGTGCGCTACTTTAACTGTACAGTTCTATTTTAGCTCGAACTATTCCTCTACGTAATCCGGACGAACCACTGTTTTGGTTAAAACAGGTAGTTTCTGAGCTGCTAATCGAAGTGCTTCGAAAGCGACTTCTTTAGGAACTCCATCCATTTCAAAAAGGATCCGGCCCGGTTTAACCTGGGCTACCCAATGATCCAGTGCCCCTTTACCTTTACCCATACGTACCTCAAGAGGCTTGGCGGTAATAGGTTTATCAGGGAAGATGCGAATCCACACAGTTCCTTCCCTTTTCATGTAACGGGTCATGGCGATACGAGCCGATTCAATTTGGCGGTTAGTGATCCGGCCTTGCCCCATTGACTTTAAGCCGAAAGAACCGAATGAGATTTTACTGCCTTTATAAGCAAGTCCTTTATTTCGACCTTTTTGCTGCTTTCTGTATTTTGTTCTTTTCGGTTGTAACATGATTTTGAACTTTATATCTTAGCATTCCTCCCCCTTTCAGAAAAGTTCGGCAAAGATAGTACATTTTATGCAATAATTCTAGCCTCTTCTTTGATTTCTTCCACCACCACGGCGGCGACCACCTCTTCCATCACCTCCACGATCTCCTTTTTGCTTTCTTCCAGTTCCCAAATTAGGAGATAGATCTCTTTTACCTAGGACTTCACCTTTGAAAACCCATACTTTCACACCAATTTTTCCGTAGATCGTATTAGCCTCTACCAATGCATAGTCAATATCTGCACGGAAAGTGTGTAATGGGATACGCCCCTGCTTAAATTCCTCAGAACGAGCCATTTCCGCACCGTTCAATCGCCCGGAGATACGCACTTTGATTCCTTCAGCACCAGCTCTCACAGAAGATTGAATAGCCATTTTAATAGCTCTTCTATAGTTTATCCTTGCTTCAATTTGCTTTGCGATTGACTCCCCGACGATATTAGCATCTAATTCAGGCTTGCGAATTTCGATGATATTAATCTGAACATCTTTTCCAGTCAATTTTTTAAGCTCTTCCCGAATTCGATCCACTTCCTGCCCTCCTTTACCAATGATAATTCCGGGTCTGGAGGTACTGATCGTTACGGTGATACGCTTTAGAGTTCTTTCGATAATGATTCTAGCGATACCACCTTTGCGAATCCTCGCCTTGAGATATTGGCGAATATTTTCATCTTCGACTACCTTCTGAGCATAATCTTGCCCTCCATACCAGTTAGAGTCCCATCCTCGGATGAGTCCTAAGCGATTACCAATTGGATTAGTTTTTTGCCCCATAAAATTGAATAACTATTGACGATTAAAATTTTTAATTTTTTCGGGAGTTCCTTTATTCTTCTTCCGCGATTAAAGCATCGCTGCTTATCTCATCATCAAGTGGAACACGATTTTCAACGACCAGAGTAACATGATTGCTGTGTTTGCGAATTCTGTGGGCACGTCCATGAGGAGCCGGGCGAAAACGCTTAAGCATTGCTCCCTGATCCACAAAAGCAGTCTTTACGACGAGGTCGTAATCATCAGCATTCGCTCCCATGTCCAGTTTGTACTCCCAGTTAGCAACGGCTGATAATAATAATTTCTCCAGCCAGATAGCGGCTTCTTTTTTTGTATACCGAAGGATATCCAGTGCCTCTTCTACTTTTTTCCCTCTGATATTATCCACCACTAGTCTCATTTTACGAGCAGACATTGGGCAGTTTTTCAATTTTGCTACAGCTTCCATCTTGCGTATGATTTTATCGAAAGGCTATTAGATAGCCAACCGATTTAGAATTATTTTTTACGATTACCTGAGTGGCCTCTAAATGAGCGCGTTGGTGAAAATTCTCCCAACTTATGGCCTACCATATTTTCAGTGACAAAAACCGGAACGAAAGTCTTACCGTTGTGAACGGCGATCGTTTCACCTACCATGTCAGGAATGATCATGGAGGCACGAGACCAAGTCTTAATCACTGTTTTTCTCTTGGAATCCTTAGATTTTTCCAACTTCTTTAACAACTTATGGAATACGTAAGGACCTTTTTTTATTGATCGAGCCATCTTTAAATTAAAATATTGACTATAAAAAAGTATTAAATCATTGTAAGTTGTAATGTACTTACCCAAGTGTTTGAACTCCTAAAATTTTCCAAATTTTGCCAGCTTTCTGAGACAGTCTGCTTCTTTACTCTTCGGTCGAGTAGCTAAGCTTATACTTCTTATAAAACCTGCTAGAAATTAGAATTTCAAGCACTAGCTTCTGGATTTACGCTTAGAAATGATCAAACGATCTGAATATTTGTTCTTTCTACGTGTTTTCTGACCTTTAGCCATAATACCTGTTCTAGAGCGCGGGTGCCCACCAGAGCCTTTCCCTTCACCACCACCCATTGGGTGATCAACAGGGTTCATAGCTACACCTCTCGTACGAGGTCTTCTACCTTTCCAACGAGAACGACCAGCTTTTCCGCCTACTTCAAGGCTATGATCCGGATTGGATGTAGATCCGATGGTCGCTTTACAAGTCTGGAGAATTCTACGAACTTCCCCTGAAGGTAATTTCACACTTGCATAGCGACCTTCACGGCCCATAAGCTGGCCAAAGGTTCCGGCTGAACGTGCCAGAGACGCGCCGTTCCCCGGGCGAAGCTCAATAGCATGTATAGTAGAACCTAATGGTATGTCACTTAAGTAAAGAGAATTACCTGTTTCAGGCGGAGCATCTTTCCCAGACAAGATAGTGTCCCCGACTTTTAAGCCATTAGGTGCAATTATATAGCGTTTTTCACCATCTTCGTACTCCACCAAGGCAATGAAGGCCGTTCTGTTCGGATCGTATTCGATCGTTTTCACAGCGGCTGGCATTCCTTCTTTATCTCGCTTGAAATCAATAATACGGTAGCGGCGCTTATGTCCGCCCCCTTTATACCTCACGGTCATTCTTCCCGAGCTGTTTCTTCCTCCGGATTTTTTCAGAGGAGCCAACAAGCTTTTCTCAGGTTTATCTGTGGTTACTTCAGCGAACGTATTTCCGATTCGGGTACGTAAGCCTGGAGTAATTGGATTATACTTTTTAACTGGCATGACTACGAAATTTAAATATCTCCATAAAAATCGATCGTATCTCCCATAGCAAGCGTAATGATTGCTTTTTTGTAAGAAGACACTCTTCCTCGGATCATGGCTGTTCGAGTATTTCTATTCTTTGCCTTTCCGGGCATTATCAAGGTATTGACCGAGCGTACAGAAACGCCAGGATACATTTCCTCGATGGCATTTTTTATTTCAATCTTATTAGCCTTTTTATCTACGACGAAAGTGTACTGATTTTTATCCTCGGATAATTTTTCAGCTTTTTCAGAGACAACAGGCTTAATCAGAATATTCTTCTTTAGCATGACTGATCTATTTTGAGCCTTAAGGCCTAGCTTATCAAGGTGCTTAGGCGTTCAACAGCGCTTTCTGAAAAAATTAACGTTCCGGTCTTTAATACCTCGTAAGTATTCAAATCATCCGCTCGGGTAACATCCGCTTTGGGAACATTGCGACTGGATAAATAGAGCATCCGGTCTGTCTCGTTAGTAACTAACAGAGACCTTCCACTTTTCAAACCAAGGTTATTCAAGATGTTAACGAACTCCTTTGTTTTCGGAGCCTCGAAGGTAAAATCCTCAAGGATCACCAATTTGCCTTTAGCAAGCTTGTCAGCAAGCACACTTTTTCTGGCAAGGCGCTTAACCTTTTTATTGAGCCCTACGGTATATTTGTGTGGTTTTGGACCAAACATTCTACCTCCTCCGCGGAAAAGAGGGTTTTTTATATCACCGGCACGCGCAGTACCAGTACCCTTTTGGCGCTTTATTTTTCGCGTAGAGCCAGCCACTTCTCCTCTTTCTTTAGATTTATGGGTACCCTGACGCTGATGGGCGAGATATTGCTTGACTGCCAGATAAACAGCGTGTTCATTGGGTTCAATGCCGAATATTTCTTCTGGAAGCTCTACAACTCGGCCCGTTTTTTCTCCCTGAATATTTAAAACATCCAATTTCATAAGCCTACTTTTCAATAATTACATAAGACCCCTTATGACCGGGTATTGCTCCTTTCACGAGAATCAAGTTCTTCTCAGGAAAAATTTTAAAAACTCTAAGGTTTTTGACTTTCACGCGCTTTCCACCAGTACGACCGGCCATACGCATTCCTTTGAATACTTTCGCAGGATAAGAACAAGCACCGATGGCCCCGGGAGCTCTTTGGCGGTTGTGCTGTCCGTGCGTAGCATCATTTACCCCACGGAAATTGTGGCGTTTTACTACCCCTTGAAAACCTTTACCCTTTGAAGTTCCGATAGCACTTACCATATCGCCTTCTTCAAAAACCTCATCAACGGTTACTATTTCTCCAAGGTTTTTCTCCAGTGATGCATCTCTGAACTCAACTAACCTCTTTTTAGGAGCTGTTTTAGCACAATCAAAGTGCCCTTGCATACCTTTAGAAGTATTTTTCACTTTGGCATCATCAAACGCTAATTGAAGCGAATTATAGCCATCTGAGTCCTCTGTTTTAACCTGCGTTATAACACAAGGCCCAGCTTCAACAATAGTGCAGGCAAAGTTTCGACCTTCACCATCAAAGATGTTGGTCATCCCTACTTTTCTACCGATAATTCCGTCCACGATAGATATTTTTTTGCTCGCAGCAGATCAATTCCCATAGAGAACACTACCAATAAGATAGCTATCCATAGACACAAGGCCCTGAAGCCCCAGCCTGGATCAATAGGAAAGATTTCCTGCGAAAAAGGTTATAAAAAATTGACCCTGAATGTCTTTGAACCTACTAGCACCCTCCGAATTTAGAATAATCTAACGGAGAGACACTAAAGGTTCATTTAACTCAGTGGCAATTCAATTTAAAATAGTAAGAAGATAAGATACACTCCGTAAAGGAAAGTATCACGTCAATTTAACCTGAATATCAACCCCACTTGGCAGTTCCAGCTTAGACAATGCGTCTACTGTTTTTTGAGTAGGCGTGTAAATTTCGATCAGGCGTTTGTGTGTACGCAACTGAAACTGCTCCCGAGATTTTTTATTGACGTGCGGCGAACGGAGCACGGTAAAGATTTTTTTCTCGGTTGGCAGCGGAATCGGTCCAGTAACAACAGCACCGCTGTTACGCACGGTCTTAACGATCTTCTCCGTTGATTTATCGACCAAATTGTGGTCGTAAGAGCGGAGTTTAATTCTGATCTTCTGATTCATACCTTAAATAAGAATAATTAATAAGTAAACTTAAAAGAAGGCAGGATGCTTTTCATCCTGCTTTATAATATTTCTTAAGGGCATTAAGCTTTAACAGCGCCCTTTGCTTTTTCAATAATATCTTCAGCGATGTTCTTAGGAGCTGGATCGTAGTGAGAAAACTCCATTGAAGAATTCGCACGACCAGAAGTAATGGTACGTAATGTAGTTACATAACCAAACATTTCAGCTAAAGGAACATCAGCCTGAATAGCTACAACGCCAACATTACGAGCTTCCTGACCTTTAGGAAGACCACGACGACGGTTAAGGTCACCGATTACAGGCCCTACATATTCTTCAGGAGTAATGATCTCAAGCTTCATAATTGGTTCAAGAAGCACAGGCTTTGTTTTCTGAGCTGCAGCTTTGAAACCCTCTTTGGCACAAAGTTCGAACGCGATTGGCTTGGAATCCACGGCGTGCATAGATCCGTCATAAACACGCACTCTCATGCTGTCGATGCCATATCCTGCAAGAATACCATTATCCATCATTGAATTAAAACCGTCCTTGATAGGTTTCATGTAGTTTTTATCGATAGAACCCCCGAAAATATCCCAGATAAACTGGATTCTTTCCTTACCCTTTTTGTAATCATCACTTTCAAGGAATTCATCCTCTGCAGGGCCTAATTCGAACTCCATATCGGCGAATAAACCAGAACCACCACTTTGCTTTTTCAATCGCTCACGGTGAGAAACCTGAGTTGTGAGGGCTTCTTTATAACTAACCTGTGGTTCACCTTGGTTACACTCAACCTTAAATTCCCTTCTAAGACGATCTATAATAATTTCGAGGTGAAGCTCACCCATTCCGCTAATAACCGTTTGGTTAGTATCTTCATCGTAACGAACGCGGAAAGTAGGATCTTCTTCAGCTAGTTTAGCCAATGCCATACCGAGCTTATCCAGATCTTTTTGAGACTTAGGCTCAACGGCTACACCGATTACCGGTTCAGGGAATACCATACTCTCCAGAACGATCGGCTTTTGAAGATCACATAAAGTGTCTCCTGTACGAATATCTTTGAAACCTACCGCAGCGGCAATGTCACCAGCCTCAACACGTGCTATTGAGTTTTGCTTATTAGCATGCATCTGGAAGATACGAGAGATCCGCTCTTTAGAATCAGAACGCGTATTCAGTACATAAGAACCCGCATCAAGCGCACCAGAATAAACGCGCATGAAGGCCAAACGACCTACATAAGGGTCAGTTGCAATTTTGAATGCAAGAGCTGCGAATGGGTCATTCACATCAGGATGACGCTTCTCTTCTTCTTCTGTTTTAGGGTTTGTACCAGTGATGGCTCCGATATCGATTGGAGAAGGCAAGAATGCACAAACGGCATCCAATACTGCTTGTACACCTTTATTTTTAAAGGCAGAACCACACATCATCGGTACGAAATCCATGTTCATTACCGCAGCACGCACAGCTTCACGCACCTCTTCAGCAGTTAGAGAATCTGGATCCTCGAAGAATTTTTCCATCAACGTTTCATTGTATTCAGCAACAGCTTCCAACAATTGTTCTCTTTTTTCAGCAACGAGTTCTTCAAGATCTTCAGGTATATCAATAACTTCGTAAGTCATGCCGAAGTCATCTTCGTTCCAAACGATCGCCTCATTTGTAATCAAATCGATTACGCCTTTGAAAGTTTCTTCCGCCCCGATAGGAACTTGAAGAGGAACAGCTCTCGAGCCCAGTTTTTCTTCTACATCTTTAACCACGTTAAAGAAATCAGCACCTGAACGGTCCATTTTATTAACGAATCCGATACGAGGAACTCTATAGTTATCGGCGAGACGCCAGTTTGTTTCAGATTGAGGTTCTACACCACTAACGGCGCAGAATAAGAATACAAGGCCATCAAGAACACGCAGAGAACGGTTTACCTCGACGGTAAAGTCAACGTGACCCGGAGTGTCGATGATATTTACAGCGTACTCCTGGCCGGTAACCTTCCACGTCCAGCTTGTTTTAGTTGCTGCGGAAGTAATAGTGATACCACGCTCTTGCTCCTGCTCCATCCAGTCCATGGTAGCCGCTCCATCGTGCACTTCACCAATTTTATGACTGATACCAGTATAGAACAGGACACGTTCCGTGGTGGTCGTCTTACCGGCATCAATATGCGCTGCGATACCAATATTTCGGGTAAACTTAAGATCTTTATTTGCCATGATGAGATAGGAATATTGCGATGTTCAAAAAATTATAAAGTTGTACTAGATTTTGAAGTGAGCAAAGGCACGGTTTGATTCGGCCATTTTATGCGTATCTTCTTTACGTTTTACGGCAGCGCCTTCATTTTTACTTGCTGCGATCAGTTCAGCAGCCATTTTTTCAGCCATACCTTTACCACTACGAGCGCGTGCAAAGCGGATCAGCCATTTCATGCCGATAGAGATTTTGCGTTTTGCTCTAATTTCAGTAGGTATCTGGAAAGTCGCTCCACCGATACGGCGGCTACGCACTTCAACTTGAGGCATTGCATTATTAAGCGCTTTTTTCCACACCTCGTGCTCGTTATCTTTTGTTCTTTTTTTCACAATATCCATTGCTTCATAGAACACTTTAAAAGCAGCAGCTTTTTTTCCATCAAGCATCATATTATTGACGAACTGCGTAACCATGGGATCTCCAAATCTCGGGTCCGGCTCAATGATACGTAACTTGGGTTTTCTTTTTCTCATCGCTTATATAATATTGTCGCTATTTCTCTTACTTAAATAAATTATTTCGGACGCTTCGTTCCGTATTTTGATCTAGACTTTTTACGGTCATTCACTCCTGCCGTATCTAAAGCACCACGAACGATAGTATAACGTACCCCGGGTAGATCTTTCACACGACCGCCTCTCACGAGAACGATGGAGTGTTCCTGAAGGTTGTGCCCTTCACCAGGGATATAGGCAATCACCTCGATACCGTTCGTCAAACGCACTTTAGCCACTTTTCTCAGAGCCGAGTTCGGCTTTTTAGGAGTGGTAGTGTAAACACGCGTACAAACGCCTCTACGTTGAGGGCAAGAATCCAGAGCCCTAGATTTACTTTTTTGGATGATTCTTTTTCTTCCTTTCCGCACCAATTGATTGATCGTCGGCATACAAATACTATTATTCGCTATAAGTTTTAATTATTGTTTATCTCTTGCTATTATTGAGGGATAACACCCCGCTTTCAAAAGAGATTGCAAAGGTAGTACTATTTTATTGAAAATCAAAAGCAAATTTTTAATTATTTAATTTTTCTTATGGATGTAAAAATTCGTAGAGCAGAACCGGAGGATATCGAGGGCATTTACGACTTAGTTAAAGAACTCGCAGTTTATGAAAAAGAGCCTGAAGCTGTAACCGCAACTCTTGATGATTATTACCGAGATTTTGCTGATGGGTACTTTGATTCCCATGTAGCCGAGTATGAGAACCAAATTATCGGAATGACTGTATTTTATATGACTTACTCTACCTGGAAAGGAAAAATGCTTTACCTGGAAGATTTTGTCATTAAATCTGATTTCCGCCAAAAAGGGATCGGCCAATTATTGTTCGATGCTTTTATCGAAGAAGCTAAAAGGCAAGAGGCTCGCCTGGTAAAGTGGCAGGTATTACATTGGAATGAACCTGCTATAAAATTTTATGAAAAAAATAAGGCCTTAATAGAGAAGGAGTGGTATAATGGAAAGTTGTTCCTGGGTGAGGATTTAAGGGAGAAGAGGAATTGACAATTGGCAGGATTTCATATTTCCTGAAAATCAGACTTGTTCTGGAGCTGCAGAACAAGTCTACTGAAATTCCTTGACAAATTTTTGGAAAGAAAATTATTATGCACTAGCTCAACTTCAGGCCTTTACAAAATATCCTTCTTTGACAAATTGTGTGGAACTTCGAAATGATAACCCTTGAATGCCCTTGTGGTTGAAAGGGTTATCATTTTGAAGTTCCATTTTCCACAATTTATGTCAAAGAACTCAAAATATTTAGTACGACTCACTCAATAATACTTGAAGAAAAAATCAAAAAACACTAACTTCCCCTAGGCAAATATTATCGTCTATGAAGCATGTAACACTGCTCTTTCTTTTTTTCATGACCGTTTCGAGAGCATTCGGGCAACAGGCCTTTTATTCATCACAAACTACTATTATTGAAGTTAAACCAGAGCAGAACGCCTACGTAATCAACTTAAGCGCTAGAGGATTTTTACCCCCACACTCAAAAGAACGGGTCTCTATCTTTCTTACGGAATTAGAAGAATTAGAAAGCTGGACAGCCTCCTATCAAATTGTGGGTGAGAAGCAGAAGAAGCTCAAGTCGAAGCAATTAGAATGTAATGATGCCCTTGGAGTATCCTTTTACAACGGCCTCAGGGAATGCCATTTTGAGTTCGAAAGCGGTCAACAGCCTATGTTAATCCAGTATCAGTATGAAATAAGTGCGGAAGAATTGCCCCTTCTTTCGTCCCTGCTTCTGGAAAACCCTCAACAAACGGACACTTTTTCATTCCAGATAATCGTACCAGAGCCTTATGTACTTTCGTATAAAGTAGATAAAACCTATGTACAAGCTATCGAAACAAATAGCTTTTCGACAGCGAACGGCATGCTTTACCATTTTGTATCTACTCAAAAAAAACGGCCGGTGACAGAAAAGCGTTTCATGTCTTTAAGTCGATTATTAGTGCATCCCAGGCACTCCAAAGCTGAAACGCACTTTAGCAAATGGTATCGTAAATTAATCGCTCCGCATTCGACGCTCAGGAAAAACTCAATTCAGCAAGTGTCTGCTTCATTGAAAGATTCATTTCCAAACAACCTTGATCAAATAAGGGAATTATTCTATTATGTTCGAGATAAATTACGATACATAGATTTTGAAAACGGCCTGGGTGCTGTGCGACCTCGAAATGTGAACGAAGTACTTAGTAAGCAACAAGGAGATTGCAAGGACATGAGCAACCTCCTTTGTCAGTTGCTTCAGATTAATGGCTATGAAGCCTATATGGCCTTAGTCGGCACTCAATCTCATTACTACGATTGGGACTTTCCTTCATTGGCATCTGCGAACCATGCCATTTGTGCCGTTAAAATAAAGGAAGAATGGCTTTTCTTAGATCCAACAGAAAAATATGGTATTTTTGGACTGCCCAGCAGAAGTATCCAGGGAAGGCAGGCCTTTATACTTGCCGAAAACCCCATTCTGGAAGCAATTCCTGTTGTAGATGCACGTAAAAACAGAAGTAGTCATCAGCTTTACATTAAACAGGACGAAGACGTGTTCAAAGGGACTTACCAACTCGAAGCCCAAAACCATGCTAGTATTCCGTACAAAGCAGCATTACATTATGTAAGCAGTACAGAGACCAAGCATTACCTTGAACAACAGCTTCGAGCTTCCAGCGAACGATTGTTCTTTGAGCAAATCAAAGCCGTCGACATAGATAATAGCGTCCAGGTATCGTCTGAAGTAGAGGCTGAGCCAGAATGGATCCGACTTGAAGATAAGAGCTATTTGTCCCTTCAGTTTCTTCCGTTTCCTCATAATCACCCTGGCTTTTTATCGAAGGAACATGATTGGATCAAATACTCGACTGAAGAGAATGTATTTGAAGTAGTTATTGAAATGTCTGAACCATTTAAACTGGAGCCATTTTCCAAAAAATCAATTCATAAGGAAGGGATTTCATTCGAATTGAGCATTCATCAAGCCAGCCCTACCCGATTAGTAGTGGCCTATAATTATAAATGTGACTTAACCGTGATTTACTCGGAAAAGACGGAGGCGTTTAATCAGGTCAATAATTTTATTTGGGAACAAATGGGTAAATCGCTAAAAATAGTCCCTCTTTAACAGTATGGTACAAAATTTCAAAATTCAATAGACTTGTTCTGTAGCTGCTAATGGGGTGCAGAACAAGCTTAATTCGCTAAAACATTATGAAAACTTCTATTTTCCTCTTTACTTTCCTCATTGTTACTTGCTTTTGCGCATCCGCTCAAAAAGATTATAAATGGGGGCAGGTTGAAAAAGAACCTGATTTACCTGAAGCATTTTTAAATGCGGATGCCATCACTCTAAACCACTATGAAGAAAGACAAACAAGAGTTGAAAACGGCTTATTTTTTTCAAGGAATATCACTAAACGAAAAATAAAGATTCTTACGCCAAAAGGTTTAGACCAGTACGGAAACATCATTATCCCTAAAAAAAGCGGGATGTATATTTCAATTTTAGATGCCAGGGCTATAAAAGCAGATGGGCGTATAGTGGACTTAAATGCCAATGATATAAAAACACTGGATCTGGGCTTTGTAACCAATATTTTTAACAAGGAAAAGTTTTATTTATTCGCAATCCCCGGGCTGGAAGTAGGTGACTCATTCGAGATGGTGTGCGTACAAGAGGGCAATACCGTTGAACTGGGCGGGAACATCTATTTGCATGACTATCTCCCTGCAGTCAAAGCGAGTTTTGTATTAGAAACCAACAAACAAATTCCCGTTTTTTCGAGTCATTACAATGATATGCCCAAGCCTAAGGTAGACGGAAATTTACGATCAAATACTTTCACTTGGGAAATGGAGCACCTTATTGGTTTGTACGATGATCGTTCGTCGATTCCCTACCAGAGCTTACCCTACTTTATCTATGAGCTCAATCTCGATGGTTTTTATTTGCAAGAGCCTCCACCGAATTTAAAGGATTGGCGGGCCTTATTAAAATATTTGAACGAACGCTTTCTTCAGCCCAAAGTCCGAAATAAGAAAAAGCTGGCAGAACAGTTTGACAATTTCCTAAATGAAGTAAGCGGAAGTTCTCAGATCGAAAAACTTCGCTATTTTCATGAATATGTTAATAATAACATAGATATGGTGAAACTGGAGAAATCAGAACAAAGCGAGGGAATAGAAACCCTCCTTGCAAAAGAGAGAGCCGATTTTTACACGCTGCATCAGATCTACCAAAGCTTCTTTAAACACTTAGGACTGGAAGCTTTCTTAGCCTCAGGGAGAAGCCGATATCTCGGGCCTATACAGCTAGACTTTCCTACACATATTCAAATTTCCGATTATTTTTATGTTGTGGAAGTAAACGAGGCTCCTCACCTTCTGATTCCCAAAGCTGAAGGCAACATTTACAAAATTGATGAAATTCCCATTTCTCTTGAAGGCACGAGTATTTACATGCTCAATTTAGAAGATGGAAAAACGTTCAAACAAATAGACCTGCCGCTTTCCAGTTACGTACAAAACCTGCGGCAGTTGCAATATGAACTTTCAGTGTTTGAGGGAACCGATAGTGCTTATGTTAAAGTTAAGGAAATCTACAAGGGAGCAGAAGCCACGCAGTTCGGTTCGCAACTTCGAAGCATTGGTAACGAAGAAGATATGAAAGCCTGGAAAACAGCCCAACTACAACGATCTCTAAGTAACATAATGTTAGATACCTTCGGGTACAGCCCCTTGTCCGAAGTCCCTCCTTTTCAGAACCGGCTATTTTATCACATGGAACTGGATTACCCATTTAGGCCACTGGATGAAAAATTGGAAAAATTGACCATTGGCAATTGGCTGAGGCATGAACTTCACCTACCCAATGTTGAAAGCCGAACCCTTGATTATTATCCTTTATTTTCCAACAGTGATATATTAATTATGGTGCTCAAACTCGATAAACCAGCCAGCATTGTAAATAAAGATCAGTTGACGGAATTCCTGGAAAACGAAGCAGGGCAGTACACTTTTAAAGTTCAGAAAATCAATAATCAAACATTCATTATCCGGTCACAGTATATATTCAAGGCGCATAATGTAGCAGCAAAAGATGTAGACCAGATTATCGAACTTAATCAGGCAGCTCAAAAGGCAAGCGGGAAAGAGATGATAATAGAATGGAAATAGTATATTTCGGTTAAAGGGCAACGGCTAACGGCTAACGAATTTCTGATAAAGGCCCCTGGCCTTATATCCATTTTCCGTTAACCGTTTTCCGTTAACCGTTAACCGCAAAACTAGACTTCCCTTGATACAAAGCTTTTAGCGGTTGTTTCCAGTAGTGCTTTGCGTTCAGGAAGTACACTTACCTGACGGAGGTGCTCAAAACCCTTATCGAGGTAACTTTCCATTGCCTTTAAAGTATGGTCACGAATATCCAGTTGATTGAATAAAGCGGTCACTTCATCAATTTTAGCCTTTTCGTCCTCGGTCTCCGTGTTCAAGAGATGAATTAAACGATCCTGTGTAGGCTGTTCGGCGAGTTCAAGTGCTTTAAGGACCAGAAAGGTTTTTTTATTCTGTACAATATCACCACCGACTTTTTTACCAAATTTGGCGGGATCTCCGAAGGTATCCAAAAGATCGTCTTGAATTTGAAAGGCTATACCAATTTGGCGACCGAACTCATTTAGGTGGTGCTGATCAGTTTCGGGTGCTCCGGCGATCAAAGCCCCCATTCGAAGGGCTCCTCCCATTAGAACAGCGGTTTTGTATTCAATCATTTTGATATAACCGGGAATGCTCACTTGTTGCTGAGCTTCAAAGTCGATATCGTACTGTTGGCCTTCACATACTTTTATAGCAACTTCGTTAAAATGGCCGATTAGTTCATTGTTTTTACCGCCTATTTCCAGCTGCTGTAGTAAAGCATATACATATATAAGCATTACATCTCCGGAAAGGATACCCGCGTTTAAACCATACTTGATATGAACAGAGGGGTTTCCCCGACGGAGGGGCGCTTCATCCATGATATCATCGTGTACTAGCGAGAAGTTGTGAAAAAGTTCAACTGCTAAAGCTGCTGGTAGTGCTTTTTCCACTTCATCATGCCACAATTTATAAGCCATTAGGACTAATAAAGGCCTAAAGCGCTTACCGCCCATTTGCATAATATAGTCTATGGGCGCATACAACGATTCCGGGGCCTTGGAAAAGCGATTGAGTTGAAGATATTGATTAAACTTTTCTAATAAATTAGTATGGGTATTCATCCGTAAAAAAAATTTTGCTTTTGGTGGTTTTAATAGAACGGGAAACGGCTAAGGTTAATTTGCTAAAGTAGGATCAAGTTGAACAGCTTTGTTGTAACAAGCTTGTGCCTGTTTTGCATAATTTAGTTTTTCATATGCCTTACCCAACGCAGCCCAAAGGCGGGCAGAGTTTGGATCTACTTCGGTTCCGTATTTAAGATACATGGCCGCAAAATCATACTCTCCCTGCTTCACGTAAAAATGATCGTAACCGATCCTGTAAGCAAAGTTTCCTAGTTTTTCATTAGGCACTGCCCCCTGTTCGGCCCTTCGTTTCAAGTAATCCATGTATTCGTCAATGAAGTCGATCCGCTTCTTTATGGTGAGGACGTCATAGAATACGTTGAGCATTTTGTCGACATCACGGTCCATTTTGTAATGTTCGGCAGCAACTCCGGCCCTCATTCTTTGTGCATCATAATATTCGGGATAAATTCGAATAGCTTTATTAAAAAAGCCTAATGCTTCATCAAGCAGTTGCACCTTAACTTCCGGGCTCTGTGTGACTTTATACTTTTCGAACAAAGCGGATCCCATCATACAATTAGCTCGTGCACTATTTTCGGAAACTTCTACTGCCGCTGCGTTCAGGGTGAGTGGATTTTCCCAGACGGGTACTCTGGTCCAGGTTTTAAAGGAGAAAAATAAAACATAGATGGCCAATAATCCAACATTCAGAAGATTGGCATTTTGGTCTGTGAAATCAACCGGCCAGCGACTGATAAAATAAGCCAGTGCAATGCATACTCCTACGGAAGACACAAAAAGAAAGCGTTCGTTCATAAAAGTGCCTACAGGAAAGAATAGATTGGAAACAATGGATAAAGTGATTATAAAAAATAATATACTAAAAGAGACGACTCTTTTTTTCCCCAAACCAAACAAAGCATATATACCCAAGGCCAGATAAAGTAAGAAGGATAATAAAACCGAAAAATCGCCCCAGTTCATTACGGGTATGTGATAAGGATAATAATCATGCGTTAGAGGATGTGGGAAAAAGCTCAATTTTAAATATTGACCCAGTGTATAGAAAATCGTGGCATATTTTTCACTGAGGTACATCCCAAAGAACGGATTATTCATAATCCCCGTAACTTCTTTGCCTGAATCCAGCAGATAACCAATTATAGAAGTTCGAATTCCCAGGTAAATAAGTATTACCAGGAGTAAAGGCGCCGTAACGATACTTATTGTTTTGAAAGAAGCCTCGGTAAAGAAATACAATGCTAATGGTATGACCGCTAAAAAGGTTAATGCATTTTCTTTTGCCAATATTCCCAGGAAGAAAGAAATACTTGCTGCAAATAACCAATAATACTGCTTGGGTTTAGCTACATATACCAAACTAAAGTAAAGTGCTCCCAAAGCTCCGATTAAAGTCAGCACTTCGTCTCTCCCCTTGATGTTAGCAACAACCTCCACATGTACCGGGTGAAGAGCAAAAAGAAGAGAAGCCACAAAAGGCAGCCCCAGCCACCAGTGCGTATTTTTCCGGGGAAGGAGGATGGAAAGTATCCGGAATAATAACAAACAACAAAGGCTGTAAAAAACGATATTAACAAAGTGATTCACCCAGGGATTAAGACCGAAAAACTCATATTCTATAGCGAAGGTAATTATGGACAAGGGCCTGTACCTTCCGCCAACCACGAGATCTTTTTGCTCGCCAAAATAACCTGCCATGCTTTCGGTAGATAAAAGATCACCTATGCCATCGAGTCCCTTTTTAGTAAAATCGTTATCTGACAGTACAATCTGATCGTCTAAAACATATTCATAGTTGACGGTTCGGAAGTAGAATAAGAACGGAAGGACAAAGATAATAAGGGCTGGCAACCAATTATCTTTCCAAAATCCAGCAGGAATAATCAATGCTGTTGTTGTCTTCTTTCGTTTTGTCGATTTGCTTTTTTTCTTTTGCGCCATAAGGTGTTGCAAGCTTGTTTGGATGTAAATATATAACCCAAGTTGCGATGATAGGAGAAAAAAGAGGCTATTTTGATCCAAAATCAAAGATTTCTTTCAAAATAGCCTCTTTTTTAAAAAAATCGTTCTTTGACAAATTGTGTGGAACTTCAAAATGATAAGCCTTGAATGCCCTTTGGGCTGAAAGGCTTATCATTTTGAAGTTCCATTTTCCACAATTTATGTCAAAGAACCAAAAAAAATCGTTCTTTGACAAATTGTACGGAGGTTCTGGATGAAGTCTATTAGTAAGCGTTTTTAAAAGCGTTCTATAATTTTTCGAAACGGCTGTAGAAGACACCTTTTCCAGTCACCAGTTTTACAATAAATAATCCGGAAGGCAAGGAGCTTACATTTATGTTAAAATTATTGGAAGCTCGAAAGTTTTGCGCCCATTTTAGCATTCCTCCTATACTATAAACTTCTACTCTGGAAATTTCCATTCGATCAGAAGAGATCTGTAGACGATTATTCGCAGGATTAGGGAATAATTGAAACGCTGCGCTATTTCCAATGGTTTGGGTAGCATTTGGATCAAGCACTTGTATAACGAGCTGATTCGCGACTAACTCTCCATCGATATCCAGTAACAAGCAAATAGTATCAGCCCCAAAAGCGATACTGAAGATATACACACAATTGTTTACTTCATCTATATCAAGCTCAACAGCATCTACAGGCCCCCCACATGCTTCAGTCGCAATCAAAGTTCCTTCCCAGCAAAAGGTATCCAATTCATTAAGCAAGAGACTTTCAGAGAAGTAGCTACAATCCTCGTTTACAATAATGGTTGCTGAGTCGGAGGCACAAATGCTATCTACCTTTAACTGATAGACACCCTCCTGCTCAGGGTTAAAACTTTGTATAACCGGATTCTGCTCATTGGAAACAAAGCCATCTGGCCCGGTCCATTCCCATTCAGTGCCTCCATTTCCAAAAAGAAGCAATTGCTGTCCATAGCACAAAGGGCTATTGTAAGCAGCTTCGGCATTGGGAAGAGGAATTATAATGACATTCACGGTATCTGTAGAGGAATTGGAACATTGATTATCAGAAGTACCGTTAATAATGAATTGGGTATCTTCACTTAAGTTTACCGGAAACATAAATGGAGATTGCTGAATATCATCGTAAACAGTAGGTATTTGATTTTGGGTAATAGAAATACTCCAGGGAGCCATCCCCTCTAGTGATACTTCTAAGAACCCATCCGTATTTTTACAAAGCGTATCAAAAGGCTGCACAAACTGAGCCGTGGGAAGGTCAAGTACTTCCAGGTCTATGTTAAGTATTGCATCACAAGCTGTACCTATATCAATAGGATACGCGTATAGCCCGGTTTCACTAAGTTCACTCCCATCCGGCGCGATAAATACCTCACCAACACAAATACTCGCAAATGAGTCCAGCTCTACGATCTGACCTTGCTGTACATTAAGGACCAAAGTAGTATCACAGCTCCCCTGATTACCACTAAGAAAATACTCATAAGATCCTTCTTCGCAGATTTCCTGGCCATTAGGATCGGTAATACAATCTCCCTCACAAATAACAATACTACTATCTATCATTAAAACAGAAAGGACTTCTAAATTGACGGTTATAAAAATATCGCAGCTGTCTCCCAGTACATTTTCCAGGACTAAATCATAGGTTCCGGTTTCACAAAGCTGCGTACCACCGGGAGCGACGAAGCATTCTCCTTCACAAACGACGGTGTCTATCGTTATAAACTCAGAGAAAATCAATTCTGTAAAAATCACCAGATCACACCCTCCTGCGATAATATCCTCCACCACAGCAAATCCAGAAGGAAAATCTATATCAAAAACTTGCCCGCTTACTTCGGCGGAAAAAGTCGTATCACTACAAGGGAACTCTGTAATTTGGCTGTACACCCCCACTCCACTTGTACTAACCTTGACGGTATCCAGGCAGGTAGACAGATTGTTGGAAATTGCCAATGAATATTCTGTAGTAAATGATGGAACGACAAATATTTGGTCTCCTGTTTCTCCTGTTGACCAAGAGAAAGAGAAATTATCGAAGGGGGGCGGAGTCAAGTCAACTTCCAGGCTGGTTACATTCATTGCACAAATGGTCGTGTCAGATGTCAATGAATAAGTTAGAGGGTCTATGATAGGAACTGAAAAGGACTCCGAATAACCCGCAATTGATTGAAAATTAACTACAATGAATTCAGGGCTTTCACTCAAGTTATCATTAATAGGTACAATGCTCAATTCAATGATAGGATTATTCTCACTAATACTCCCGTTTGCCTGATCAATTTCATAATCAAGTCCGGTTTCCGCATCTCCGGAGATATCAAAAGAAATAGGAAAGTGATTGCTATTAAAGGAAGAAAAGTCAAAGAATACTTTTTCAGAATTACAGCCTTCCACAAAGGCATCCGCGGGGTTTCCAAGATTAGAGGTCGGACTCTGAGCCGAAAGAAGCGCTGAGATAAAAACCAGGGCTGCGCTTATCCAGATAAATTTTGTTGATTCTGCAAGCATGAAAGGGGCGAATTTTCGAATATTAGGAAATCAAATTAAAATAGGTTAGTAAGTAGTTCACGGATTTAAGCTATAGAAACTATCGATGCCCTGGGCAGGAAGATTTTTGAGTTGGAGATCGACACTTTATTGGGACTTTTCTTCGAAAAGTCCCAATAAAGTGTCGATCTCCAAACAAAAAATGCTTCTACAGAGGGCAAAGATTATTTATATCGCCTATTTCCATGAACTACTTAACAGTCCAAAAATGAGTTTTGGGTTGTCACTTAAAAGCTTTTGTTGGAGATCAGCATCTTTTTTCAATTTGAGTAACGCTAAAACCCAAACTAAGTTGCTTTATTTTTTTACAAATAATAGGCTTGTTCTTGGGAAGAGCGTTTTGTTTGAAGAGAGCTTCGGTTTATTGATTTTTCTTCAAAAAATCAATAAAACCGAAGCCCTCTTCAGTAAAAGTCACCTTGCTAAGAGTAACGATATTTATAGGAAACAAGCTTTCCCACCGTTTCCCTCAACCTATTTTTGTCGATGATCTGCGAGACTTTGTAGAGAAGAACAACTACTATGCAAAATAACACTACCTTGCATTGCATAATACTTAAAATTCCCATATATTTGTATTGTAATTAAAAGAGATGCAATGGCAAATGAATTAGATAAATTAGTAGAAAAAACCAAGACCCAATTAAAAAAGGGTATCCTGGAAATTTGTATCTTATCGATCGTTTCACAGGAGAAGGGGTACTCTACTGAGATCATTCGCAAATTGAGTGAATCGAAGCTAATTGTAAAGGAAGGCACGGTATATCCGCTATTAGCTCGTTTAAAAAACGCCGGTTTTCTTGAGTATGATTGGGAAGAGTCCACTTCGGGGCCACCCCGGAAATCATACAGTACCACCGAAAAGGGAGATGATTTTTTGAAAGAGCTCCTACTTAGCTGGGGGCAATTAGTTAATGCAGTAAACCAACTCACCAAAAATATTTCGATCGATGAATAAAGTATTCAATATCAATTTAGGAGGCATACCTTTCACCATCGACGAGGGCGCTTATCACGAACTTGAGCGTTATTTAGCCTCCTTACACAATCATTTCAAGACCTCTGATGGATACGAGGATATTATCAATGATATAGAGGCGCGTTTGGCTGAGCTATTTAAGGAGCAGCTGGGCAGCCGCGAAATTGTAAGCACCAGAGATGTCAGTGCGGCTAAATCAATAATGGGTACACCTGAAGATTTTGGCGCTGAAGAACTTGAGCCAGAGGCAAAAGCTCAGGAGAAAGAGGATTCAAAATATCGTATGGGAAAGCGTTTTTTCAGAGATCCGGAAGATCAGGTGATTGGCGGGGTATGCTCAGGCATAGCGGCTTATCTGGGCATAAATGACCCCATTTGGGTGCGGTTAGCATTTGTTTTGATCACGCTTTCAGGTGGTTTTGGAGTGGCCTTGTACTTGATATTATGGGCCATTTCTCCAGAAGCTAAAACAGCAGCAGATCGCCTGGCTATCCGCGGCAAAAAAATTGATATTTCCAGCATTGCGAATACTATTGAAAGTGAATTTGATAATATTTCAGATCAAATTTCGAGTTTAAGCCGTGCTAAAAAAAAAAGCAGGCCGTCCGGGAAGGTTGAGCACCCGGTACGATCCTTTATATCTGGATTAGGTAAAGTACTGGCAGGATTTATTGAAATCATTCGCAGGCTTTTAAAGCCCATATTCTTCATAGTAGGTGTAATTTTCATCATCAGTCTGGCCCTTGCCTGGGTCGGGCTGATTGTTGGAGTTATTTTTTCAGCCCCTATTTTAGAATATATTATTTCAGGGAACTACATTTTAAATGTTTTTGCGGTAATCAATGTAATTTCATTAATTGGAGTCCCATTGATTTCCCTTCAATTATTAGCTTCCAAGATCTTGTTCCGGTCCAAAATTCACATACGTTGGAAAACAGGCCTATTTGTATTCTGGGGCTTAAACCTGGCTAGCTTGTTCTTTATAACTTCTATCACGGCAAGAGATTTCAGCGAGGGATTCACGGTTAATATGAGCCAGGAAACTTATCCTCAGCTGGACACCCTCGAGCTTGTAGTTCAGGATGATCGAATAGATAAAATGGTATCTCTTGGTGATAAACTTTACCTGGGCAATGACGAATTGACCTTTCAAAATGTAGAACTCAGACTTCATAAGGCTAAAGGAAAATCCTTTAAAATTTCAATTGATCATCACTCAAGGGGAGCGAATAGAGAAAATGCCTCTAAAACTGCCGAGGCGATTAATATGTCCTACATTTGGGAAGGGCAGCAGCTATCATTCCCTAGCCGTTTCAACATTCCGAAAGGCGAGCATTGGAGAGCACAAAAAGTAATTATCAATGTTTATGTTCCGGAAGGAAAAGTGATCAAGTGCAACAAAGCAGCAAGGTACAAAGGCGTCGTTCGGCGTATTCCTCCTATTGATAATAGCTATGATAGCCCACATAATTTTTATGATCACTACTGGAAAATGGGACCAGAAGGATTGATCTCTGCAGAATTGGCAACTGAGAAAAAGCTCGAAAACCGCTATGCTTTTTCCGACTTTAACGAGCTTTTGATCGATGGCCCTATGCAAGTATTCATTGAGAAATCAGACAATTACGACATTAGAATTACCGGGCCTACCAGACAGGCAGAGCAGATCGAGTTTGTACAAACCGGCAATACACTCACCATTACCACTGACGATTTCCAAGACCAAGCCCCAAGAATGTATATTTACATGCCTGGACTAAGTGCTATTACATTTAGAAACACTCAAGACAGCAAAATAATTGGATTTAAAGAAGATCAAATGCTCATAAAGCATCTTAGTGAATCTAAGCTGGATTGTGTTATCGAAACGAATCATCTCAATATCATAGCTCAGGGAAGTAAAGAAATAGATTTACGAGGTTCAAGCACAGATCTTGCTGCATCTATTGATAAGGGGGCTTTTTTAAATGCTGAAAGCTTTACGACCTCTACCGCAAACTTACAAGCCAAAGGTTATGCGAGGGCTAAGCTCATGGTAAAAGATGAATTGTTCTATGAAGTGGAAGACTTGAACAATATAGAGGTACTAGGGCAACCCAAGATGATAGAACTGGGGGATAACTAATTTTAGTAGAGAGGCACGCTGCCGCGTGCCTCTCTACTATGAAAACGCCTTAAACCCACTACAGAACAAGTCTGTTCGTTTTTTTTGTAAAAAAAGTGTCAAATTATTGAACCAAACTCTAATTAGAGCGTTTAGTTGTGTTTTTCATTTTTTTAACCTATATTACCGATGTAAAAAAGCAGACTAGTCAAAAAAGTTACGTTCTTTGACAAATTGTGTGGAACTTCTAAATGATAAGCCTTGAATGCTCTTGTGGCTGAAAAGATTATCATTTTGAAGTTCCACACAATTTATGTCAAAGAACTAAAAGTTAAAAGAAAGATGTTACCACATATTGCCGTAATACTCAGAGATTCTCAGCGCAGAATTCAGTGGGTCAATTACGACTTCACGATAATTACGGGCTACCAAATGGAAGAAGTGATTGGACAGACTCCGGGAAAGCTTCTTCAAGGCCCCGATACAGAACAAGATGCTATAGAGCGTATTCGCCTTGCCCTCAGGAAAAGATATCCATTAAAAGATGTACTTACCAACTACAGGAAAAACGGAGACCCTTACCCTTGTAAATTAGTTATATACCCTATTTTTGATTTTGCAGGAACCCTGCAAAACTTCATTGCTTTTGAGGTAGATGGCAATGAAGTTCCCGACGAATCGGACATTCCGATGCTTCAGTTAAAAGATAAGTATGGCTCTTCCAGCTTAAAGGGGACTAACGAGATTAAACTCTTCAACAACTTAAATGTGCTGCTTTCAAAAGAAAAAGTTTATCTAAACTCTGAACTGAGCTTAAAACAAGTAGCAGACAGGCTTCAAACGAATACGAAGTACCTTTCACAGGTGGTCAATAAACATTTTGGAAGTAACTTCCAAACTTATTTAAATACCTTTCGGGTAGAAGAAGCAAAAAAGAAAGTCTTAGATCCTGCCTTAAGTCACCTAACACTCTACGGAATTGCCTTACAGTGCGGATTTAAGAACAAATCTACTTTTTACAAAGTATTTAAAGATATTACCGGACTAACCCCCAGGGCCTTTATTAAGGGAGCAATGATCAGCAGCAATGGAATATCTTAGCTTCTTATACCTGAATCATCAAACCACCCCAATCATCCTAGTGCTTCAGGAACAAAAGCCTTCCTCGCAACTGCAATTACGTAAAGGGTATGAATTCCGGAATTAAGACACTCATAAGCTTAAATTAATTGGAATACTCCTTTTTTAAGTGCAACTTGCTACTGTAATTAAGTTTAGTCAAAAAGCACAGAAAGAAAAAACGCACTTATTTGAAGGAAATCAAATAAGAGGAGAATTTTATTATCTACTCCTGGCTGCGATGACAAAGAAGAATAAACAGGTATTTTGAAAAAAATCTTTGATTTTGAACCAAAATATTGACGCATTCTCTCTTTTTCAAACGAATCGCAACTTGCATTAACTAGAAAAAAAGCAGAATCATGGATATCACAACCACCAGAAGCAAAGATTGGGGAGCTCTTTATTTTTTTATAGACAACTCCAAGAGCCATGTATTTGAAGCTATACTCAAGAACTTTCGGTCTCTAACAGAGGACAAACGAAGGATCCTCGAAGACTTGGGGGTAATCAATCAAAACGGATTAGAGAAAAGCTGATTTACACTAATTTTCGTACTTGAGTATTCGCATTTACCTTTAAGTCATGCCCCAAATTTAATAAATTCAACCCGGGAGCTTTCCCAACTTCCAAACTGCCCAAGTCCGCCTCAAAACCCAAGGCTTCAGCACCATTTAAGGTTGCCCATTTTAAAAGCATATCTGTAGAAACATAAGATTGGTAACGAGCAATGGTTTTAATCTCTTCCAATACGGATAGCTGCCAATTAGACGTCAGACTGTCTGTTCCTATAGTGACCTTGGCATTAGTATTAATAAAAAACTGATAATTTGGAAGGCGGTTTTCAATATATAGATTAGCATTTGGACAAGTAGCCCAATATACTTTTTCGTTCCATTCCAGTGCGGCATTAATATCCTCTTCTGTTGTCATTGTATTGTGTACAAAAAGGGTGCGTTGTGCGGGGTCCATATGATTTAAAGCGTAGAGAATTGAGGGCTTGTTAGTCACTTCAAAGTGGTCTAAAGAAAAGCCAAAGGTTTGATACCAGTCAATAAATCCCCCTGATTTAGATTTGAATAATTCATTCTCGGCGGATGTTTCCTGATTATGGATACTTACCGTTACGGGCGTATGGTTGGCCTCATTAATGAGTTCGAATAATTTTGGAGAGACGGTGTAGGGAGCGTGAGGCGCACAACTTTTTTTATTCCCATTTGAATCACTCTGCGCATTGAATACCGCTTTATAGTTTCCAAAGTGCATTTCTGCTTGATCCGGCTGCAAGAAATCAAACATTTCAACAAAGGAATAATATCGGATCGGGCTTTCATTTTTACATACAACAGTGTCCGCTTTATTCGAAATATCTCCTACCGCCACAATGCCCTGATCGTACATGTATTGATCCTCCTGTTTAATAGCATCAAGGATTTCTTCCATTGGGAAATCTCTAAACTGCACCACCTTTTGAAGGAAAGAAAGCAAGCCTGTACCCGTATCAACCAAGCCTTTCATATGAGAAAGCTCCAGATGACAGTGCGTGTTGATGAACCCAGGAACAATCGCCCCTCTATATATTTCAAGGCTTGCAAGATCGTGTTCACTCCGGCTTTGAATATCCAGAATTCTTCCATTATCCTCATCAATAATAATTACAGCCTCTTTCAACATCGGGCCATTGACTGGAAAAATATAATCTGCTGAAATTTTTCTCATGAGATTTTTTTTTATTCTAATTCGTAAACAATCAAACCGTTGCGCATTCTCGGTTCGAACCAGGTAGACTTTGGCGGCATAATCTCCCCTTTATCGGAGATAAGCTTTACATCCTCTAATGCAACAGGATACAGCATGAAGCCAATTCGATGATCACTCTTCAATATGCGGCTTTTAAACCCGGCAATTCCCTGACGTCCTTCAACATATTTAATTTGATCATCAAAGCGGATATCGTCAATTTCAAGAATCTCTTTGTAGATGTATTTATCTAATAAGCTGGCATCAAGGACAACATCATCGGAAGCGTGAGCATCAAGGACTTCTTGCTTCCAACGCAGACGGTACCATTCATGATTTATATACATGACGAGTTCATGTTTTCGGGAGGGTTTAGCAGGTTCATTTAGAACATCAATTTCAAAAACCTTCGACAGGCGAGCCATTAATTTGGTCATTGTTATTTCTTCCAATGCTTCCACTACCCTATTATAATCGTGTACTTCAAGTTCACTTGAAGGGAAAAGCGCACAAAGCAACCAATTATAGCGTTCCCCATCTTCTTTTCCTTTACGACGTTGATGCAATAAGGCAGTTGTAGAACTACGGTGATGCCCATCAGCAATATAAGAATAGCCAACCTTCTCTTTAAAGAGGTGCTGCAATTTAGCGAGTAGAGCACCATCGGTTATTTCCCAGAATATATGATCTTCATTTTCTTCATCGAAATGAGATTCAAAGAAGGGTTCATGCTCCTTTTTATAGCTATTGATAATTGCCTGAATGTCATCAACGGTATCATAAAAAAGCAATACAGGTTTAACCATTGCTCCACGTTGAAGCATTAGATGCATCTGCTGTTGTTCTTTAGCAGCCAAGGTATTTTCATGCTTTTTGATTCGTCCTTCCAGATAGTCATCAATTTCAGTACAAGCTAAAAGGCCCGTGTAGGAACGATGTTGACTTCTGATTTCATAGATATAAAAGCCTTCATGAGGTGATTTATAGAAAAAACCACTATTCTTATACTCTCTATATAATTCTTTAACTGCCCCAAAAAATGAATCAGGCGAAGTAATGTAGTCAAAGTTCGGGTAAACAGCTTGGAAAGGATGCAGTCTCATAAATTAAAATTAATTTTTCACTAACCCAATGCCAAATATGAAGAAAAAGATTGATTAAGTCACCGTCAAAAAAAAGTTTTTGATTTGGGGAAGTTATTATTTGACTGTTACCAAGCATTAGACATCAATCAACAGTGATTCTCGCTTTAAAAAATAGTTCTTTTGAGAGGGAGGCCTAAAGGGCTATTTTGCGAAGCAAAACAGCCCTTTAGGCCTCCCTCTCAAAAGAATTTTACGCCGCGAAGCGGCGTAAATCTGGTTTTGGATTTCCAGAACGAGAATTGCTAATTAATCAATTGGGATTTTTCTCCCTGGACTCTTCCAACAAAGAGGCTGCCTTATCTCTGGCCTCCTTACGCTCTTTCTGTTCTTCATCCGCTCTGCTAAATGCATTAATGATTTCTTTTACCAAACGGTGACGAACAACATCCTGTGGTGTCAGGTATACAACCCCAATACCTTTAACATTACCGAGAACATCAACAGCTCTTCTCAAACCAGAACGAACGTTCCTTGGGAGGTCAACCTGAGATAAATCACCGGTAATGATACACTTAGCCGTTGGCCCCAATCGGGTTAGGAACATTTTTATTTGCAAGCTCGTGGAGTTCTGTGCTTCATCAAGAATGATAAAAGCATTATCCAGCGTACGCCCACGCATGAAAGCCAATGGAGCCACTTCGATCACTCTTGTAGCCATGAAATGGTCGAGCTTATCCGCCGGAAGCATATCATCCAGGGCATCGTACAAGGGGCGAAGATAAGGATCGACCTTTTCTTTGAGATCTCCGGGAAGAAAACCCAGGTTCTCCCCAGCTTCAACAGCCGGCCGTGTAAGGATGATCTTTTTGACGACCCTGTTTTTTAGCGCCCTTACCGCCAGAGCCACAGCAGTATAGGTTTTACCGGTACCTGCAGGGCCAATAGCAAAAACGATGTCATTGGACTCTGATGCTTCGACCAGTTTTCTTTGATTGTGTGTTTTGGCTTTAATCGGTTTGCCCCCTCTACCGTGTACTATGGTAACGGTTGGGGTGCTTCCATTAGAGGCATCTGCAATATGTGACTCAAAGGGGTTATCCCCATTGATGAGCCCTTCAATGGTTTGTTTATCCAGTTGCTTAAATTCTTTAAGCGTTCGGACCATCATTTCAAATTTTTGCTTAACCTCCTGGGTGTGTTTTTTTTCACCAATAATCTTGACGCTGTTACCGCGAGCAGTAATGGTTACTTCGGGATAAGCTTCGCGCAGGATATTTAATTTGGCGTTTTGTTGCCCTAGTAAATCCAGAGGATCCACGCCATCAATGGTGAGAATGATTTCGCTCAATCTTCCGATAATGGTATTTTTTAGTTTAAGCCAGCAATTTGGGGCTACCCCAAAAGTGGTTCTTTGCTCATGGCAGGGATAGTTTTGCTGTAAAGCAATCCTGTTATAGATTTTTTTGAAGATAAGCCTCTATAAAAGAACCTTTTCAGGCAGAACTTCCTTACCAAGGACGAAGAACCACTTTTGGACAGCCTCAAACTTCTGGTTTAGGTTATTTAAAATTTAGAGATATTTGTCTTTTAACTTTCCTACAATGTTACGAAATTACGTTTTATTTTCTAGTTCTTTGACATAAATTGTGGAAAATGGAACTTCGAAATAATAACCCTTTCAACCACAAGGGCATTCAAGGATTATTATTTCGAAGTTCCACACAATTTGTCAAAGAAGGTATTTTCTTTTTAAAAAAATAGACTTTATTCTGTACATATGCACATTATCACCCTCACGACCGATTTTGGAACCGAAGATCATTATGTCGCAGTATTAAAAGCGGCCATATTGAGGATAGATCCGACCATTCAGATCATTGATATCTCTCATAACATCAAAAATTTTGATATCGTTCAGGCAGCTTACACTTTAAAGAACGTTTATCAAGAATTTCCGGAAGGTAGCTTGCATTTAAGCAGTGTAGATAATATCAATCGAAAGAGTGATCGCTTTATTTTTTCCGAACACAAGGGGCACTTTTTTGCGCTTTCTAACAATGGACTTCTTTCCATGATTATCGATGAGGAGCCGGAAAAAGTTTACAGGCTCCCATTCGATGAAAACTGGTCTTTTCCTGAAAAGCATCATTTCGCCAAAGCAGTGGACATTTACCTTCATCCTTCTAAAAGACAAACTCTGGATTTATTGGATGTGCCTATAGAAAAACGGATCAGTTTGCAAGCTGTTACCAGTTCGGATCAAATAAAAGGCACAGTGGTCCACGTTGATCACTATGGCAATGCGATACTTAATATTTCTAAAGTTCTATTTGAGCAAATCGGGAAAGGCCGTTCATTTAAACTATTCTTTAAAGCGCACTCACCGATTACAGAGTATGTCAGTCATTACTCTGAAGCAGATGTCGGAGAGGTAATTTGTTTATTTAATTCTGCGGATTGTCTGGAGGTAGCGGTGAATATGAACCGGGCGGATCAGTTACTGGGATTGAAGGTTGGGGATGCCGTGGTGGTCAGGTTTGGTTAAAGGAGAGGGTTCCGAGCTCATCTCGGAACCGGCGAATAAATTGTGATCTGTCAGTAGCTCCCAAATAAGTGTAATATTCTATTCAAAAATTTGATCCCTTGAAAAATTGACTTTATCTTTGGCGTAATGAAAAGATTTAGAACCTGGCTCAACAAACCTTTGTTAGTCCACACAATTTGTCAAAGAACTATTTTTTTTGAATAAAAGGTTCTTTTCCCAAAGCCGTTTCATTTTCAAGCCTTTGAATATCCTCTAACACGTAAGGAGTTGGCAGACTATTTCAGAATAAAGTCTAAGTGCATCTCTACTATACAGTTATTAGACTTGTTCCGTACCTGAAGAAAAATTTTTATAATATGAAACGGTCATCTTTACTTTTTCCCCTTGTTTTCTTTTTATCTATTACATCCATTATTTCAAAGGCTGCCACAGTTACCTGGAACGGTGGCACTGGCGATTGGAATAATAGCGCAAACTGGGATAGTGGCAGCATTCCTGATGGCAACGATGATGTTATTATCCCCGCTAACAGTGTCGTTACTATTCCCGACGGTTTTGATGCCGATGCTTTAAGCATTACTATAAACGACGGAGAGCTAATAATCGAAGAATCGGCCACACTAACTATTATTAGTAGTAACGCAAACGGTCTGGAGCTCAACGGCAGTGCTAAAGTTGATAATTACGGTGAGGTAAGCTTGTCTTCGATTACAACCTCAGGAATAGTGCTCAATCAAAATGCTTTTTTTTCTAACGAACCTAATAGCTCCTTAGAGATTGAAGATGTCGGAGAATTTGGCATCAGCTTAAATGGTGATACAGACTTTGACAATGAATTCCTGGCAATCATAGATATCAGTGAGGCAAAAGATTGTATAAGAGCAGCTGGCAATGCAAGAATCGATAATGACGGCGAAATAAACCTTGCGGATGCAGAAGAAAACTGTATTTACTTGGAAGGTGAAGCTGTATTTGATAATGAAAGTGATGTATTTACTGACGGGGCAAACCTTAATGGTGTTTCTTTAACCGGAATGTCTCGCTTTGATAGTGAAGGAAAATTAGAAATATCTGCTACTTCTAATGCAGGAATTTCATTGTCATCATCCGCTTGGTTCAACTGTTCAAATGATTCGGACATTAGGATAGAAAACGTATTTAAAGGATCGGGAGTCATTTTGACTGATAATTCCCGCTTTGGTTGTTCTGGAAAAATGTTTATCCTTGGTACTTCCACTGAGTCTGCGTTTGGCATAGAGGCTAATGGGGGGGATCTTTTTCAACTCGGGAGAACTAACCATAGATGGTTTTCGGACTGCCTCCATTGGATTGGCAGGGGGGGCTGTAAATAACTCGGAAGTAATTAGAATTGACGGGGACAAATCCGTGTCCGCGGCCATACGTTTATACTCAAATGGTGAATTCAATAATCAAACTCTCGCTATATTACAAATTGATGACATTGATGAGCTGGGCGCTATTGTCGCAGGCGCAGTGACCAACACTTCTTTTTCGAATAAGGGAAGAATTCTTTTCGGTCCTAATAAACCAGTGAATAAGGCAATCGATACAGAGATTGGTATAACGAATGGTGGCGAAATGTTTTTTACCGACGCAACCATTGGAATCACTTCAGCAACCAACTTCACGAATAACCCTGAAGGAACTTTGATAGTCCCCCAAGGAAGTCAATTACAGATTGATGGAACCCTGGTAAACGAGGGAACATTGACAAACAACGGGACAATAACCAATAACGGTACCTTCACGAATAATGGCATCACGAACGGCTCCGGCATTTTCAGTACCAATTTCATCAATCCAACCCTTGGTACCGTTTCTCCTGGTACCTCTCCAGATTGCCTTACCTTTAACAACGGATACACCAACAACGGCACTCTTGAAATTGAGCTAGCCGACGGCAGCCCTTGCACAGACTTTGACCAGATTATCGTACAAGGAGATGCAATAATTAATGGTGATATCATAGTTAGTTTTCTTAGCGGCACCCCGACCAGCACCTCCTTCATTGCAGCCACTGCCAGCGGAACTTTAACAGCCAACCCCAACATTACCTGGCCGCCGGATTTTACCGGCACATATCATTTAAGAATTTTATCTGCCTCCCCAATCAAAAGCCTTTCCTCCCCATCCAAGC
>CAZHZT010000011.1:0-68127 GCA_964537285.1 uncultured Saprospiraceae bacterium
TTCCTTCCAATTTTCAAAGAACTGCTCTTAATTTTTTTTGTATGGTTTTAAAAAAAAATTAAAATATTGTTCTGGAGAAAGGAATTTTTCCATTCGATATTTTGTTAATTTTTGTTTGAATTAAATAGTTGTTTTTTTTTAATTATTTAGTTTAACTTTGAAAGGGATTAAACTCCCAGATACTAATGAACTATTTTGACTATACATTTACCGATTCTGCTCAAAAAGCAGTGAGGCTTGCAGAGCAGTTGGCTCATGAATATTCTCATTCTACCTATGGAGCCGAACACTTACTACATTCAGTAGTATATGAAGACGTAGGTCTACACCCTCTCTTAAGTCAACTACATGTAGATTCTTCTAGTATAACCCGCTGGGCTTTAAATCGAATAGAAAAAACGGCCAAGTCCGTTCGCTATGTTGAAATACCTCCAGCTAATGAATCATCCCTTTCCGTTTTTAAAGAGACTAAAAAGCTGTGCCTAAGGTATGGAAAAGAAGAAATCTCTCCTCTTGAAATTTTGGAAGCTCTCATAACTCCAGATGTTGGCTTTGGAGCAGATTTATTGAGAAGACTCCCTATCGCTCTATATGAAATCATTGATTGGCGTAAGAAAAATGTAGATCAGCTTTTCTCCTCAGATGACTCAGCAAAAAATGTGGCCGGAAAAGGAACAGCTAACTTCGAAGTTTCTTCGTTGCAAGTACTCGAAAAGTACTGCGATGACCTAACCGTTTTGGCCAGAGAAGGAAAAATTGACCCTTTAATTGGCAGAGACCGCGAATTAAAAGAACTGGTGGAAATTCTTGGAAAACGGATTTCTCCGAATGTATTGATTGTCGGAGAGTCCGGAGTGGGAAAAACAGCAATGGTCGGAGGCCTTGCCCTTAATATCATAAATGACGATGTGCCTGAAAAACTAAAATCTGCAAGCATCTTTGAATTGGATGTAAGCGGCCGACTCGTTGCAGGGGCCTACAAAGGCGAGGTAGAAGAAAGACTTAAATCCGTACTAAAAGCCGTTAAAAGCTACGAGGGCAAAGCAATATTATTCATTGATGAGATTCATATTCTACTAGACGATAAAGGCCCTGTTGGTTCAGGTGTCGTTAATTTGCTAAAACCTGAGTTGGCGCGGGGCGAACTGACGGTTATTGGCATTACCACTCAAAGAGAATATCAACAATTCATAGAAAAGGACTCTGCCTTTAACAGACGTTTCTCCAGAATAACCATCGCTGAACCCGATGAAATTCTTGCAGCTAAAATGCTTAAAGGCTTAATGTCAAAATATGAAGAATTTCACGGGCTAAAAGTCCGCCCTGAAGCCATTACTCATGCTGTTAAACTGACCAAAAAATATATACGTGAAAAATTACTTCCCCTCTCGGCCATTGAACTCATTGATTTTGCCCTCGCTTGTGCTGTTCAAATGAACACCACTTCTTTAAAAATATTGAAAGCACTGGAAGAAAAATGGGAAACAATGGGGCGCGAAGCAGAAGATGAACTCCGGGAAATAGCTCGAAACCGATTGAGCGAACTCCTTATCAGTAAGCTAGGAGATGAAGAGGACTATGGGAATCAAGATTTTGGGGATATCCTGAAAAAACTAAGTGGCTTCGTCCAAGCTCCGAAAGGGGAAATCGAAGAAGATGATATTTCTTCTATGATGGCTTACCGTACAGGAATCCCAATGGGCCGACTCCGGTCAAAAGAACAAGAGAAATTCAAAAATATAAAAGAAACCCTTCAAAAAAGAGTGGTTGGGCAAGATCATGTACTGGAAGAAGTTGCCAATGCTTTGAAAGCTTTCCGCGCTAACCTGAAAGATCCTAAAGAACCAGGAGCGGTATTTTTCTTTACAGGCCCTACAGGTACAGGTAAAACAGAACTCGCTAAAGCTATTGCCGAACTCCTCTTTGATGATGAAGATGCTCTGATCCGATTTGATATGTCAGAATTCCAGGAAAAACAATCTGTGGCTTCTTTATTGGGAGCTTCTCCCGGATATATCGGCTACGAAAGAGGAGGCCTGCTAATCAATAAAGTGAGAACGCAGCCTTATTCCGTAGTCCTCTTTGATGAAATAGAAAAAGCCGATAAAGATATATATGGTATTTTCCTTCAAATGCTTACTGATAGCCGCCTGACAGATAAACAAGGAAAAATGGCCGACTTCTCGAATGCCATCATCATATTTACGTCTAATGCCGGTGCTCACGAAATTGTGGATGTTTTTAACTCAGGTACTGAGCCTACTTCCGAACAGTTAAAGGCCATTTTGCGCAGAACAAAAGCTTTTAAAGATGAATTTTTGGGCCGTGTAGACTCTCAGATATTGCCTTTTGCACCTATCTCTGAGGAAGTCGCTAGATTGATCCTGAATATTCATTTCAAAAAGTTCGCAAAAATACTTCTTCAACAACATAATGTATCACTCACTGCATCTGAAACGCTCATAGAGCATTTCATTACCATTGGATTCTCTCCGCTTTATGGTGCAAGACCACTTAGGAATGCTATAAAATCTTTTCTCACTCCTCCAATTGCTGATAAAATCATACTGGGGGAAATCACTAATGGCGATAAAGTAAACTTAGATTTAGATGAGGAGAAAAACCTTGTTTGGAATATAGAGAAAGCTGAAATACTAGAAATAAAAGAAAAAGCTTAATTTCTTTTTTGAGAAAAGTTGATTTTTACTTTAAAGATTATTAATTTACGTTTAATAATGAAGTAGATTTATTAAAACAGATTTTATAAAAGTCTGTATCTTCTAAATCTGACTAAATTAAATTTTTCCAATGGAAATATTGAATCAAAATCAGCGCCGAAGCGCGTTTTGGCGATTGTTTTTCTTAGGGTTTATTGTATTGGCCATCGCAAGTTTAATTATCATTCGTACTCATTTAGCTTATGCAGAACTCGGTGATGGCGCTTTAAGAGAATGTGAACGCAATTACGAAGAAGACAGACAAAAATGGTTGGGTAAAAAACAAGGACTACAAAATAAAATTAAAGAACTTGAGCAAGAAATAGCCGCTCTTAAAGCAAGTGAAAAAAACCCTAATGAGTTGGTTCAGATCTGTGAAGCAAGGCTTAAACAAAGAGAAGATAGAATTAAGGACCTTGAAAAAGATCTGGAATTATGCCAACAAGAAGTTAGTGCAACGGATATCAATTAAACCTCGATACATTTTGTTTTTTTATTTCTACATTCACTCCATTTAATAAAATTTAATACAAAGCTATGGTTAGATACAACATGCCTGGCCCTATAGATGAACCACAAGAAACTAATTCGGGCCTGGACTTACTTCCAACAAACACTACCTTAATCCCTATGCCTTTCAAAGGAAAAGCAGGTAAAAGAAAACCAGAAGTTATCCCTTCAGATTATGCCGGATCAACGGAAAAAGTAATGGAATACGCTCAACCTGAGATTAAGGTGAAGATTGAAACAGGAAACCCTGAGAACCCAACCGCAGATGAAAAAATCCGCTTTCAAGGAGGTGTAGAGGCTTTTTCCCCCAAAGCCATCAAAAAAAATTCTCCTTGGCTGCGCAAATTGGAGGCTGAATTCAAAGCAAGCGAAGCATTGATAGACAGAATTGATAAAAACCCTCAGTTCCGTAAAGCACTTGACGACCCTAATGCGAGAGCAGCTGTAGTGGCTATGATGAAAGAAATCATCGCCGAACTTGATAAAAGCATTCCTTCAAATACCGAAGAGTGAATTCCGGAAAAAGTACACTCTTTTAAAAGCCTGGTAACGGCATTGTTTAACTTTCTTTTTAAGAATAAAAGGTAAAAGATAATATGGAAAATAACGAGGAAAATCTTAATCCAATACAAAATGAAGCTCAACAGCAAGTAGCTAAGGAAGCTCCGGAATTAACTCAGGAAGAAATAATTGATCATATAGATCGCTATGACGGATTTGAAGAATTATTGGCTCCTTTAGCAGATAACCTTGATCGTTTTGCTCCAGATGCAGGACGCAAAAAACGAAAATTTTTACAGGACAATGATCTCATTGAGCAGCGGCAAGAACTTAAAGATCGACTTCAAGCTTATATTTCTTTTCTAACTCAGGGCGAAGTTGAAAGCCATAAACAAGCACGTTCCGCTGCTCAGGCAAAGCTGGAAGCGAATGAGGAACTGATCAATAAAAACTTATCTAAAATCCTTGAGGAAGCAAGAGACCTTGAAAGAACATACAGGGAGTTGGAAATTTATTTCCGAAATGCTGCACCTTTGAAAGTTAAAAACCTCACATTGGTCAATACGCACCCTGATGTATTAGTTGATGCTGACAGTAACCTTTTGTATAATTTAATTGAAAAACTCATTACTGATGAGTCTCGTTCAGTAGATCAAAAGAAAGCATATTCACTACTGGTTATTCCAAACCTTTGGCGGAGCAATCGCCCAAAAGATCTTATCGAACGTTACTCCAAGCTGGCTGGTATTGCCCGCATGAGCTTTCTTACTGATTTTGAAGACTGTGAAAGCGTGGAAGAAGTTCTTAAAGAACGGGAAGCACCAAGATGGCAAGGATTTACAGGGCCAGAAGCCTTCCATAGTAAACTCATAATGTTCGCTAATCATTTGGTTTTAAGAGGCTCTCATCCAGGCTTGGATGAAGAAGAAGCACTTCACGGTTCCCCCGCAATGGCTATTGCCGGAAAAATGTATTCGGAAAAAGTATCGCAACCCATCATGGGGGAAATGAACGGGTCCGTATCCGGTGCCCAAGGCCTTGCATTCCGGACAGTTCAGGATGAAGTAGCCGACTTATCTGATGTAGGTTTGAATGCAATGATGAATGCCTACGAAAAAGATATGGTTTATGAATGTGCTTCTGCTTTTACGGGAAAAGAATACGCCTTAAAGCGTTATGCTGTAGTTCGTTGCTTTGATTATGTAAACAGGGTACTTCGTCACTACCTTGGTAAAGTTACCGGTCAACAGCTAGATCGTAAAAGAGCGAACCTTGTTCGAGACACTATACAGGATTTTCTAGACCAATTGGTAGAGCAAAAA
Source organism: uncultured Saprospiraceae bacterium (assembly GCA_964537285.1). GTDB lineage: Bacteria > Bacteroidota > Bacteroidia > Chitinophagales > Saprospiraceae > CAZHZT01. Next base: position 5,051 of record CAZHZT010000011.1, read on the forward strand.
ATCATTACCTCTGGAAAAGTAACTAAATTCGACTGGAACTCTAGAGTTCCAGATAGAATAGACGTTAATATCGATATCGTACCCCTTTGGGCTGTTCGTACATTTGTTTACGCACTTAAAGCAAAAGATAAAAAAGCCGATTCAAGTTTAGAATCAATTAAAGATTAATCATTTTTCATAACCTTTTAAAAACTCAGTTAAATGGCAGCAGCACATACGGCCATCTTTGAATTGGAAGGGGCCAAAGCGCAAGTTCTGGATTTGAGCTACTCATTTTCCAGAAGTACTGACCCAGAAAAAGGTCAGCCTACAAAAGTTGTTCGCAACGGTTTTATCAGCATGACTATCCGTTCTGATGAAAAAGAAATGAACGGTAAAATTATCAAGTGGATGGGAGAGCAGGATAAAGCTAAAGCAGGAAGCATCATTATTTATAAAGATGCAGAACAAACAAAAGAACTCAAAAAAATTGAGTTCGAGAACGGTTACGTTGTTGGATATCGCGAAAACTTTAACTCTCAAGGAATTAGCGATAATACTGTTGAATCTTTCGAAATTACCGCTGAAAAAGTGAAAGTAGCTGACGCGGAATTTAACATGAAGTGGCCTGACAGCGAATAATCGCTGGAAAATTGTACAAAACGAAGATCGTTCTTACCAATAGAACGGGCTTCGTTCTGTACAACCCTTGAAAAAACGAGAAAACCTAACAACCGAAACAGCTGAGCCTACGATCTCAAGGAAAAACCGATGTCACTCTCCGCAAAGCTTAAATTATTAACCTCTTAATTAGAACTAAATATGCCTCACGTTGTCCGGACTTCCCTGTCGATTGGTGGTAAAAGAATTCAGGATTATCAATTTACGCGAATATTTATTCATCAAACGATCGGCTGGCATCATGATTTTGAGATTCGTTTCCGGCAAGATGCCACCAAAGGAGTTCTTGATGAAAAAGCGAATGATTGGATCGGCAAGACATGCAATATTGGAATTGACTTAATAGAAGAAAAGCAATTAGAGCTCTCTCCTATTAAAGATTGCTTCATTGGAATTGTTACAAACGTTTCGCTATCAAGAACCCGCGAAACTGCTGAACTCGTTGTAAAAGGCCAAAGTCCAACGATTGCCGCTGATGATGGTTTTAATACTCGCTCTTTTACAAATAAGAGCCTGGAGGAAATCGCAGTGGATGTACTAAGAGATTACGAAGATAAATTTCCCGAAAAACCAATTATAGAGCCAAAAGTATCCACTGCTTCCACAGAATATACTGTTCAGTATAAAGAAAGTAATTTTGAGTTCCTGGCTCGATTAGCCAACCGTTACGGAGAATGGATGTACTACGATGGACTGAAGTTCTATGTTGGCAAACCCAAAGAAGAAGATCCCATAAAATTAAATTTCGGAGAAAAAAGCTTGATCGATTTCGACCTTTCGGTCAAAGCTGTTCCTTTCAACTTTGAAATGAAAGGCTATGACTATACCAAACACGAATCGCTACAGGAGCAAGCTCCTCAAGCTGCAGCTTCAAATACTATCGGTAAAAAAATAATGGACATTTCGAAAAGCCAGCTTTTCTCAAATGCTACCTCTATACCGATTAACATGTACCTTAATAAAGATGAATTGAAAACCATTGTTAAACGAATGGAGCAGATTCTAATCGATGAAATGGTAGTAATGAATGGTACCAGCAGGAACCCTTCATTAAAATTAGGTGCTCAAATAGAAGTAAAAGACAAACAACTGGGTGAAAATTATGGAACTTTTGTCATCACAAGCCTAACTCATGACATCGCTCAGGGAGGGGATTATTTCAACCAATTTGAAGCTGTACCCGTAGAAGTTGCTACGCCTCCTTTGAGTACAAAAATTGAACCGCCTTTCTGCGAAACTCAACTTGCCAAAGTAACAGACATAGAAGATGAAGATAGTTTAGGACGTATTAAAGTTCAGTTTATCTGGCAGGAAGGAACTGAAGAAAAAACTCCATGGTTACGTGTAGCCTCGCCTTACACAGGAAAAGATAAAGGATTTTATATAATCCCTGAAAAAGATGATCAGGTAGTAGTAGCATTCGAGGATAATCATCCGGAAAAACCTTTTGTTCTTACTAGTATGTATAACGCTGAGGCCAAGCCAGAGTACTACGAAACCAATAACTACTACTTTGGCTTTAAGACAAAATCCGGAGACGAGTGGAAATTCGAAGGCGATAAGAATACCTTTTCAGTGAATACTAAAAATAAAATATCCCTTACTGCTACTAACAATATTGTCCTTACAGTAGGTGATAGTTCTATTAATATAGAAAAAGAGAATATTAAAATAACCTCCAAAAATATTGAACTCGACGGAGAGACCATATACATCGGGTCTTCCCGTACAAATACAATTGAGTTGATTTCTGGAGGAGTCATTGAACTTGGCAACGATAGTTCAGCATCAAGTACAATTAATATTTGGGGAACTACCACAAATATAGAGGGAGATAATCTTACTGTTGAAGGAACTGCAAGTGCCGTAGTCGAAGCTCCTGAAATAACCATAGAAGGAAGCTCAAGTGTAACGGTAGAAGGCGCTACAGTTCATATAGATGCATCTGGTAATGCCATTATTGAGGGATCAAACGTTAAGCTTAACCCATAGAAGAAAAGCAATTATTTTGCTATTAGCTTTTTCCAATAGGTGCTTAGCTTATATTCCTTAATTCCTGGCTTGTCAGAACAGGCTTCTCATTGGAATTAAACTGAAATCAATAAATCATAACCAATTCAAATCAACCGTTTACAAGCAAAAACCGATAGCTAAATAAATTCAAACCTTAAAAAATATGAATAGTCGCACCTCGCTTTTAGTTAATAACTTACCAGAAAAGAAAAAAGAAGCTGACAATAAAAGCGCATCAAAAGAGGTCTTAGCTTTTAAAAATGGATGTCGTCTTATTCTGGAACAAAGGGGAGGGAACGAGGTCGTTCAATTGATGAGCCATTCAGGAGAAATTGCAATTTCTATCCACATGAAGGAAGAGGGCCCAGTGATTCGCCTTACCGGAGCATCTGTAGAGCTTCAGGCTACTAAAAAGATATCTTTTGAAAGCCCAAGTATTGAGCTTAATGCACAAGAGATTATTAAGATTAGTTCAAAAGGAGATTATCATCAAGAAATAGAAGGAGACGTACATAGCGCGGCCAGAATACAGCATATAAAAGCTGATTTAGGAAACGTAAATATTGAAGCAAATGATGATGTAAGGCTAAATGGAGAACGAGTTAAGTTAAACTGTACAGATTAAATGAAACTCAAAAATAAAACCCCCTATTCATCAATGATGTTCAAGATGGTCTTGTCTGAAGATCGTTTTGCGGCAGCCGTGATAGCCAGAGTAACATATGATATTCAATCAGGAAATGCTTTTCCTAAAGAACAACCTCTGGTTCCTTTGTCAGGCGAAGTTCGTGAATCCCAATTCGGACCTTTGGAAAGTGATTTTGTGTTTAGAAGAGGAGGTGTAGATATATTTGTTTTTGGCAATGCAATTGCCCCAAACGAGAAGCCCACAGCACAAATGAAAGTAGAAGTAAGGGTTGGGAACAGGATTGCACATCAATTGTGGGTTTTTGGAGATCGTTTCTGGAAGGATAATATTATGGGGGGACTATCTATAAGTAATCCAAAACCTTTTGTAAAGATGCCATTATCCCTATTCAATAGTTTTGGAGGAAAAGCAGAATGGGATGGCCTGGAAATTCCGTACCCCAGTAACCCTTACGGAAAAGGCTTTTACTGGACCAAGGAAGAGGCAAGTGGTAAACCACTCCCAAATGTTGAAGCGCCCGATCAATTGGTTCAAAGCTGGAAAGATAGACCCGATCCTGCAGGATTTGTTCAAGTACCCCTGGGTGGGGTAAGGATGAAAGGAAATGTTGAACATGAAAAAGGGACAATCACCAAAATCAGTCCGAAAATTTTCAATGCCGCCTTTCCACAGATGATTGCAGAAGAAATAAATCCTGGGGAACAAATAATAGTGAAGGGAATGAGTCCAAAGAAAGATTTTTCTTTTACCGTTCCAAAACATGAGCTTTTTACAGAAATTAAACTGGGAGAAAACATAAGTGAACGCCCTCTTAAAATAGATCAAATCGGCATTTTTCCAGAATTAAAGAAAGTCTTTATTACATATCGGTTTCCTTTTAGATATAAGTTTACCCCAATGCAAAAAAGAGAGTGTGTATTATTTGAAAGGTAGATGAAAAATTAAAAAAATGGCTATCAGTTGCGCAATATTAAACCCTATATTTCCTTGCATCGGCATTGATGTGCACCAAGTTATAATTCCTGCAACTCCTCCAGCATATGCCCCTTATTTTTGGCTTCAGGTCCTTGGAGGGCTCCCCGTTGTAGGAAAGGCTAAAAAGTGTGACGATGTATATACCTTTCCTTTTTCATTACCTGCAATGCAAAAAGGAACAGATATTGGAAAAATGATCGTACACGTGGGTAATCCAGCTAATATCAAGCTGCCATTTATCATTTTGGGTAGCGGTTCAAAGTCCCACTTTGGATCCAGTACGGTCAAAGTTGATGGAGAAACTGTAGGAACGGCATGTATAGTATACGTAAACATTAACCTAAATTGTTGCGACCCTGTAAATTTACCGACAGGAATAGTTATTGCCCCAAGTACAACCATGGCAGGAATGACGCTGGGAGACTATATAGCTGGGATCGTCAATATGGCTGTAGATATTGCAGTAAGTTACGTAGTTGGTAAAGCAGTAGGAAAAGCTTTGGGGCCGCTCAGCAGGGTAAGTAATGGAGAAATTGCAAGCATTGCTCCTAGCTTGTTTGTACAAACAGGTAAAGACGCTTTCAAGCTTACTTCTGATTTTGTAGCTAATGAAGTGGCATCATTTGTTGTCAAAGAAGGAGTAGATTTTCTTAGAGGAGAGTTTAATGAACATGTTTATAATTTAGACCCTGACCAGATTGGGGATGCAATAGGTTCCGCAGTAGATGCAGAGCCTGCCAGGTCAATTTTTGAAGACACAGCGATAGAGGATATTGGAGACTTTCCGACGGATAGCAACCCACCAATAGCTTAAAATTTACGGTGTCATGAAAAAAAGTTATCATTCACAACAAATATCAGGAATTGATGAGGCGAATAAAAATGTTCTGGCCATCATCGCTAAACGTTCTTATCGAATTGATCCGAGAGGTATTTGTATACCGGATATTGAAACTGTACCGATTATAGAGGATTTGGTTTTCTATTCTGATACAGAGGACGAAGAAGAGCAGTTAGAACATGATATTGATTTATATCCGGTAAAACCTTACACCGATGTAGTTATTAAAGGCTTTGCTCAGACCATCGGGCAAAGCAGGGAGTTTCCAGTAGAATTTCAAATTGGTCACCAGGTTAATTCTTTCTTAGCTATCGGTAACCGAAATGCTTTTATGGGAAGTAACGGAAAAGTGACCTTTTCAAAACCGGAATTAATTGATCGGATTCCACTTAGATATAAATATGCATATGGAGGTAGAGATAAGGTCAGTGAAGCTAATTCTGCAAAGTACTCTCAAGAAGTAACTAAGGCGATTCCAGACGATATTAACTGGAAGATGGGTAGCGAATATGCCTACCCTCGTAATCTTGTGGGTAAAGGATATCTTGTTCACAAGACCAAGGATGGCATAGAGCAATTAGAATTGCCAAACTTTGAAGACCTGAAAGAACGTTTAAACCCCGAAACAATAGCCTCCGGGAATCCAAAAGCTTGGACCAGAATGCCGATCCCAAGATGTACAGATTGGGTTGACCCCTGGTTCTTCCCCAGAAGAATGTACTATGGAATTTCGCCGCTAAGGGCAAATCCAACGAATAACATAACTGAAATTTCCAGAGGCTGGGCCAACCCAAACATCATGAATAATATTCGACCTAAGAAAAAGTTTTCTTTTAGGTGTATGAATGGTGCATCCTTGGGTTTACAGTTCCCTTTCCTAAAGGGAAACGAAGAATGTCGGTTGATCAATATCTATCCCAACCGTCCGGATTTTAGGTTCCGCTTACCAGCTGATATCCCTGAACTTTGGGTGGATGGGAGAAATGGTAAATTAAAAGAAACTACATCCGTTTTACAAACAATCATCATTGAACCTGAAGAAGATAGGCTTTCTGTCGTTTGGAGAGGAAATGCTCCTGCAAAGCGTGAATATTTAGAAACCGAGTTAAAAGAAATGCCCTTTAAAGTAGCTTGGTAAAAAAGCTATTTTTGATATTAAAAACAATTGTCTCATGATTTTTAGAATTTTATTTCCACTTTTAGGGCTGCTGTTCATCGTTTTTACTTACTGGACATTGAGAAGTGCCTTAAGCTTTGTAAAAGATGGCACCAAGGTATCTGCCCTGGTTAAAGCCGCTATTCCGTCTACCGACGGGGGGTTCTATCCATTATTTGAATATCAAGTAAATGGAAAAACATTTGAAAATAGTATTGATAATAGCTCTCCCAAATGGCCTTATAGAATTGGTACTCAGCAGGATATTATTTGTCATAATAAAAACCCCAACAAAATAAAGGTCGTTTCTTTCGGCGGCTTATTTCTTGCACCAATAGCATTGTCTTGCGTAGGGATCGTTTTACTGACTATATCGACTTGGAACTACTGGTATGTGTATATCTTTAAATAAAAACTAAAACTTGTTTTATGGCCTATTCCCTTGATCCGAATGAAGTAAAAAAGGTGATTGATAAAAAGATTAAGAATAAACCCTACAACAGGGATCAGTTCATGTACTATCATCTGAATAGAAACCACTTTAACGTGGGAAATGAAGTGACCAGACTTACCCAAATTGCCGATAAACGATATAAGGACAACTTAGGGTTCGAATGGCTGGAAGTATCCGTATTAAAAAATTTTTTCCATATGCCTAAAGGCAACTGGGCCGGAAGTCTTCTGGGAGTTGCCGAACCCTACAGCCGTAAATTCTTAAGAGATGATAATATAAGTGGTTTGGGCGGCGAGTTCGAAATGATCATTAGAAAAGATGGAAAAAGAATCGATGCCTTAACTCATGAAGGCTATCAGGAAACTTACAATTTTGGAAAAACTCGGAATGCATCTATTCATAAATTACTTGATGTTGACCCCCATATGGAAAATAATCAATATACGATAAAAAAGAATACCGGTAGCGTCTTTATACAATTTTTAAATAGGGAGTAGAAACTACCAATCATTTACCAAAACCCAAAATCTATCATCATGGCTAGTTATATGCACTTCAGAAAACGAGAACAAGAACTAGAATATCTCAAAGAACAGCAAGGGCTGCTCGACAAGGAAATTGATAAATTTATTACTGCTACCAATTCCGTTCTTTCAAAAGATGTAGCGATTGAATTAGATTCTGAGAAGATGAATGAACTGCAATTGAACTTAAGAAAATTGGAAGCAGACGTCTTAAATTATAAAGAACGAAATCATCGCTTATCCCGAGCCAAAGCCAGGCATTGGGAAAGACCAGCCCTAATGGGTCCAATCGGGGATATTAGAGGTTTAAGACGAAAAATTAATAAAAAACTGGAGCGCCTACTGAACCGCATTAGACTAATCAGGGATACCGTATCAAGTGTACAATTCTCCAGAAAAGCCGTCGCCCTGGAACAAACTGCCAAACAACTAGATCATCTCGTAACGAAAGATCATCAGGGCAACTGGATCGGACTTCAACCTGGAGGGGAAATATTGATGGCTGTTACATTCTTGTGGGCATTCTTTGCCACCATTGTAAGGAACGAAAGAGATGAGTAGTAGCTATTTTCATCAGCCTCTTTCAAAGAAATAAATCGTTCTTTGACAAATTGTGTGGAACTTCAGAATGATAAGCCTTGAATACCCTTGTGGCTGAAAGGGTTATCATTTTGAAGTTCCATTTTCCACAATCTATGTCAAAGAACTAAATAAATATACAGTAGCATTGCATTAAGTAAGTGAAAAATAACTTGAACTATGGATTACTATTCAATACCCCTAAAAATGGATCGCCTGAGAGAAGGAAAACAATTGGAGAGGATAGAGGATATTCGCCTATCTATCCACGAGAACATTCGTTTCATTTTAAAATCTTTTTCACTGAGTTATCGCTTCGATCCATCTTTTGGATGTATTTTGAATAAGTTTCATGCCAGTACTCCTCCTCAACGCCGTTCTGAACGTGCATGGAGAGAAGAGATCAGAGAAAAAACTCAAAAGAACCTAAAAGATATGATGCAACGCTATGAAACCAGAATAAAAGTCACAGATGTAATCGTAGATATGATGGAACCTAAAATTTACGAAAAAGAGGCTGTCGTGAAAGTAGAAGTAGAGATTGATGGGTATTTGACATTAGGAAGAAAAGAGAAGTTTCATTTTCCAGATAGTGAAGTAGATGAAGCCGCTAAAGAAGTATTCCCGTTAATGATTCCTGTTGGTAGAAAGTAAGTAATTCACAGAACCAGTGCTTCAGGAACTAAATCCTTGATAGCTTTAGAGGCTATTTTTTGGTGGCAAACGAGGCGCGAATAGAGAGCATAGCCCAAAGCTACGTGACCGATGAGCAACGAAGTAGGCCGCCAAAAGAAGCCGTCAAAAGTGTCAAGGATTTAGTTACTGAAGCACTAGGCTTCCAAAATACGATAGCCCCTTTGGTACTAGATAAAGCGAAAGACGCAGGCATAGCTTGTCTCAGTACCTTCGGAAATCTAGCTCTGGTGAATATTTTCAACACAGTATAACGGAAAAGGACCGGTCATAAGGTCAACTTATGGTTGTCCATCCACTTAAAAGTCCTTTCATATACTCTATAACCCGTTTTACTTAACATCTTTTTTGGCTTTATTAATACCTGCTGGATAGAGAAGCAAAAGCAAGGAGAAATGAATATAACTACAGAAACGATTTATCATTCTATTTTACTCAGAGCTGCTGATGAGTGGGGAGTGGACTATGAGGACGTAGAACGAGATATTGGCCAACAGTTCGACCCAATCGTCCGGTTTATGTCTGGTGCAGTCGCCTCTGAATTAGAGAAAGTGTATTATCATTTAAATGATACCGAAAGGCGTCTGCAAGAACGCTTAGCAAAGGTGTTACTACCTGAGTATCATCATTTACCTCAGCCTGCACATGCGCTGGCAACAGCTACGCCTGCTTCTGACCCCGAAATAATTGATGAATCAGCAACTTTTCTGAAGGAGGACGAAGACTTTGAGAATGGCGTTGCTTTTTCTCCTCTTTTTCCAATGCGATTACAACCTCTAAAGCTTCATGTCATGGCTACAGAGTCGTCGCTAATCGATTCCGGTCGTAGACTTTCTACTCGACGAGGTCGGTTAACCAACGAAAAGGAAGAAACAAAGCGTATTTTATTGGGCTTTGAAGCCAAAGAGTTCATAGCTAATTGGGAGGGTGCATGCCTCTGGTTCGATTTACGGGGAAAAAGCCCTGACGAGTCTGAACGAGCTCGTTTTTTTGAAGCACTGCCCAATAGCTATTGCATGTTTGGGAATAATGAAACCATTCCGGTGAGTGGACTTCCTAAAAAGCATTTTATGCTGGAAGATTATTTAAATGGCAATGAGCGGCTACAAACTTATGTCAGAGCAAGGTATGACCGACATTTTTTGACTTTTACAGAGAGTGAAATCCCGGAATTGGAGCCTCTACCTGCAAAGGAGTTTTTATCTAAGTGGTTTTCCCGTTTTCTTGAAGATGAGGAGGCTGTAAAGAAACAACTTTCTCAGCTTCCTCGAGATATTACAATGCCTCTGTTCTGGATGGAGATTCGACTCTCTCGTCCAATCGAGGTCGTTCAACTATCAAGTAGGCTCAACATAAAGTTCAATGTATTTCCCGTTGTAAATCGACGCTTGAACGGCCATAAAAGCGGGGAACATCACTACCTAAGGACGAATGCCATCAAATGGCTTCATCTACAACCTAAAGAAGACTTTCTGGCCATTCGAAAGGTATATGCCGAGAAACCCGATAGCCCGGTTTTTACATTTAAACCATTTGCTGATTTTAAAGAAGATAAAAACCCCTCTTACACCATTCGTCATGGTGGGGTAGGACGATGGGATGATTTCAATGCCTGGAAACGATTAGCCTATATAGTAGGAATCCTTCAGGAGAATTATGCTCATCATGAATTAATCCAAAAAGCTGCCGATTCTCTATCTCTTGAAGAATTACATACTTTACTCGGTAAAAAGATATCAGAAAAAGCATATTCCGAAAACCCTACCAGAGATATATATGTATTGCTGCATTCCGGAATAGCATCAGGAGTAAGGGTACGTGTAGAATACTGGACTTCGCAAGGAAGTGCCGTCAATGGAATAGGAGCTAAATCCGTTTTAAAGTGTACCTCAAAGCTCGCTTCTAGCCTGGATTCGGACAGTATCGAGCTAATTACTACCGTTACAGATGGCCGAGACTCTTTGACTGAAACTCAGCAGCTAGATGCAATGAAAAGCTCTCTGTTGAGTAGAGGAAGAATTGTAACAAGAGAAGACGTGAAAGTTTTCTGTAAAGAATTTCTTGGAGACAAGCTCTCAATGGTTAATGTACGGGACGGAGTAGGCATTGATCCCCGCTTGGAATTTGGAATGACGAGGTTGCTGGAAGTTCTGATAACTCCAACAACAGCAGCCATTAAAGAAGATTGGGAGGGCCTGTGCCATCAATTAGAAGTGCTACTTATGGAAAAAAGTGCATCCACTATTCCTGTAAGGGTTAAATTATCAGAAGAGCACTCAATGAAATAAAAATGAAAGAACTCATCGATTTATTAATGATTACAGCACTTTTCGATATCCGGGTCGAAACTTTAGCCGCTACTCTAATCTCTAAGTCGGAAGGTTTTGAAGAAGCTAAAGCCATTGATCTTGAGCAGGTGGTGGTATCCCCTCTGGGAGATGCGAAAAGAAGGAGTGGAATGGATGTGAAGGCAGTAAAGAAGAAACATTACGATGAAGAAACAGTGCTTTTTATTGAAGTAAACCGAAAAGGATTATTCGATACGCTGCCAGAACGTTTGTTTTTAGATCTGGATGCAGAATATGAGAATGCTGTTAAAAGGACAAGAGCGATAAAGCAGCAGATCAAGGATGTACGAAAGTTTTTTCTGCCTTTTGAACAGGCTATGTATCATCCTAGAATAGAGTGTGATCAACTGGAGCAGAAATGGACCGAATTTTTCCCCGATTTCATAAAAAAAATCTGGAGTTTACAAGATTTTGCCGATTGCCTGGACGACCGGCAGCAATTCCTTTTGTGTTATTTGATCCCTGAGGCTTATCGAATCGCAGGAAATTGGGAATTAACAGGATTATGTTTTGAAGCAGTCCTTCAGAAACCCATAGATATTCAATTCATTCCTCCTTTAGAATTGGAAATACCACCATCAGAAGGAATTAGCCTCGGAAACGATATTGTACTTGGAAACAAATTTATGGATGACGTTCCTGCCTTGCAAGTTAACGTAAAAGGTGTTACCTTTAGAGAGCTGCCGGAGTATTTGGAAGGAGGAAATCAATTAAGAATTTTAGAAGAATTTCTTTACAATTACTTTATTCCGATGGATGTAATCGTTGTTACCAAAATTGAAGTCACTGAAGATGCATGGAGCTTAACCTTAGGTGAGGCATTTTTGGGATACAATGTGATATTGAATTAAATAGTTACAATTTTCCTTTTATAACCTGCAAAAAATAAGATTTTCCAGCAGTATGAAAGAAACGATATTTATAGTTTGGGGGGTACTAGCATTTATTCTGACCTTCCTTTTTCGTTGGATAGCTAAGCGCTACAAACGCCGACCAGGTAAAATAGTAGTTCTTCAAAAACTAGCATTATCCTTTTTGATGTTTGGTTTGGGGTGTTTGCTTTATTATTTCCTGGAAAATACGTTAAATTTTGTTTGGATAACTCGTACTTCCTTTCTAATTTTTGGTATATTACATCTTTGGATGATGTATAGTCAAACCTGGGCTGAAAGAGATAAGTTCTCTTTCAAGGAAGATTCATTTTGGCCTGAGTTTCTATTTATAAGCCTGGGTTCCGTTCTGGGGGCAATATTCTTTTGCTTAGGCCCTCAGGTAACAGGTTTAGTGGATTACAAGGTTGATGTAAGCGCTGGTGTATGGGAAATTCCTCTTATTTTTTTATTTCCTTTTTTAGTTTTTAAGCTTCTCGATTTTTCCACCCATATTCCATATCATTTTGTAGAGAATCGTTGGGTATATCCTTTGGAACCTGTAAATGTGGAAAGTTGGCAATGGAGGGATCTTATGCAGGTAAATTTTAAATTGAGGGTGAGCTTGGTAGAGGAATACAAACTTTTTGGCAATTCTGCAAAACCTTGGATAGAAGTACCCAAAAATGCTTCACTAGGGCACGTTTTTCGGTTAGCTATGCAAGAAAGAAGACGAAGAGTTGAATTAACAACTATTCAAGACTTGGGGGATGAGTACAAAGGCAGCCCTATGTTCTGGTGGTTATTTTCTATAAAGGTAATTTGGTGGAACCCCAATACATGGTTCCGGGAACCTAGGTTTCTGGATCCTAACCGATCAATCAGTAGCAATAAGATAAAGAAAAACGATATAATACTAGTGAGAAGAATACCTGTAGATGATACCTCGGATTTCGAATACTCCTATCAATCCGGGCAAGCTTCCAGCGGTGACCAAACTGTCATCATAAGGAGATAATGACAACTAGTAGTTTTGTAAGTATTTGTTAATTAGAAACAAGAAGTATTTAAATGATATTTCCAAAAATAAATTCCTTTCCTCTAAATTGGGAAAACGGAATGAAGCTTTCAGCAGATCATTTCCAACATCTCGAGGAAAGCATAGAAGATGGATTGAGAGATTCCAGATCTCTTGGGCTTACAGCTCTTGGAGGGTTTGGGCTGCTACCCTTTAGTTCACTGGATTTGCAAAATGCAAGGGGCTCTAGCCCACAATCTGTAAGGGTTATTATTAATTCATGTAGAGCCATCCTGCCAGGGGGATATAGAATAGAAATACTTCCGGAGAACATTCAAAGTTTGCAGCTACCTGCAAAAGCTCCCTTTGTTGAATTTGTTCCCTCCCAAGGTATCCGGTACCATTTATATTTGAGTGTAAACGAAAAAAAGAGAATCCCCTCGGGAATACCACTAACGCGCCCAATACGTCACCCTCATCTGGTTCCGGAATATCAATTGGAAGCAGTAGCACATGATAGGATGGCGGCCACCCAAAACCTGGCTCCTAACAGAATGAAAGTCGCAGAATGGCAGAATGGTAAAATCCTGGAAGGATACATTCCTCCATGTTTAACAATAAAGGGTTTCAACCTTCTCGAGAGGTGGCTACAGTTTTTTCAAAACCAATTAGAAAATATTGCGAGATTGAGTATCCAGGTTGTTAATGAACATCGGGCAAAAGAGGTAACAAGGGCTACATTTTGTTTGCCTATTGTACAATATATACGAGGAACACAGGGCTACTTTAAGTATGTATTGCCCAATCAGTCCCCTTTGTATTTGATTGCTTATTTTACAGATTTAGCAGGATTAATTGAATCTTTACTTGAAACAGGAGACCGGGACTTTGTTCGAAATCGATTGAAAAACGGTCAAGTAAACAGCCTTTTAGCTTGCATTCATGCATTGTCCAAGCCCAGATCTGTTCCTTTAGAAGAGATTGCATACATGATCAGTTTAACCAAGAGATTTTGTGAGGCTTTGTATCTTACAGTTAAAGGATTGCAAAGTATTTCCCAGCAGCATGTGAAGCACGGAGATGCCTAATTAACAAATAGAAAATCTTATTTGGAATATGGGAACCATCAGATGCAGTAATCCTAATTGCCAGGCAATCATTGAAGTGCCGGAAGGAGCTTTGGAAGTAATGTGCCCTTCTTGTAATACATGGCATTTTCCTTCAATATCCTCAAGTTCTAGTGAAGAAATTGGATTGACCCCTCCTGTCGATGACTATGCCCCGCCTATATTTAACGATAATCAAGAGTTGGATAACAATAGAGGGGCTGCTTTGCCAGGTTCAGGGCTCGGCGAAACCCCTCCCTACTACGCAAATGACTTGCCTCCAGAGGTTCCCTCCTCTATCCCTGACTCAGAACCCACTTTTACACCACTTCCTATTGACTCTTCTCCAAAGGAAGAGGAGGCACCTCAAGAAGAAATACCCGCCATAATTCCAATAGGAAAAATCGTCACTATAGACGGTAATGAATTTCCTTTGAAAGAAGGCAGAAATATCATTGGAAGGAAGGATACCGATATTATTATTAATGACAAAACCGTTAGCCGGCGGCATTGCGTCATTGAAGTAAATAAAAGCTCTATGGGAAGTGAATGGGAATACTCTGTCTATGATATAGGCCATATTGAGGGAACAGAAAGTACCAATGGCGTTTTTACAAGCCATAGAAGTTTACGATTGGACAGAAATGAACGAATTGCAATTGGGAATGGAACCACCATTTTGCTTGGAAATGTACAACTTGTATTGAAATTCAATTAACCTGAGTTGCAACAATATTGAATGAAACAGAAAACATTAATCAATTAACGAAAAAACGGTTTGTATCAAGTAAAATTATAGTGCATAAACTCTAAATACTATTTGCCGTTTTCTGTGGCCTTTAGCACTTAAATTATGAAGAACCCAAAATAAAAGATTTGGAAAATGATCCGTGTAAAACTACATACTCCTTTTGCACTGTCGGATAAAGGAAAACGAAAACATAATGAAGATTGTATTTTCCCTCCGGATAATACAAAAACCGATTTATCATTAAATCGATTATTTTTAGTTTGCGATGGTGTTGGAGGTGAATCTAAAGGAGAAGAGGCAAGTAGGATTGCATGTAGGGTTTTTAGTGATCAGTTTATGCATAAAACGGACCTGGAAAATCAAGATATATACCAAACGGTTCAACTGACTGAAAAAGAAATGGATGCATACATTCAGGAGTATCCAGAGGCAGACAGTATGGCGACGACGCTGGCAATGTTGTTTTTTGGAAAAAAAGGAGCCGTAATCGTCCACCTCGGTGATAGCCGCGTGTACCAAATCCGAGACGGAGAAATAATTTTCAGGACATCCGATCATTCTTTGGTACAGGAATTAATTTCCAACAACCTGATAACCCACGAACAAGCAATTAATCATCCTCAACGGAACGTTATTACAAAAGCTCTAACGGGTTCGAAATATCCAAGCAAGCCAGATATCAATCGTATTATTGATTTAAAAGAAGAGGATTATTTTTTTCTATGCACAGACGGTGTGTTAGAAAGTTTCTCTGATGATTTACTACTAAATCTTTTTAAAAATAACTCCATGAATGATGCCCAAAAGATGGCAATGATAAAAGCCAAATGCTTGGAACAATCCAGAGATAATTTTTCTGCATACCTGGTTCGCATTGAGGCGATCAATAAGAGCGAATAAAACCATCTTGGATGCCAGGAATGCCTTCTTATACTAAAATAGATATGCTATACAGAAATTGAAGAAAACCAAAAGATATACAAGAAATGAACGTTCTTTGACAAATTGTGTGGAACTTCAAAATGATACGCCTTGAATGCCCTTGTGGCTGAAAGGTTTATCATTTTGAAAGTCCATTTCTCACAATTTATGTCAAAGAACTAAAATGAAAACAATAAATCAAATTTTTATCATAAACTCATAATGTCATGGGCACAGAAAACATGACTTATTCCGCTTTTGAGAGCCGATATGGTAATAAGCTTTATATCGGCTCGGGAGGTTTTTCAAAAGTTTACAAGGTCTTTGATCATGTGAAGAAGTACTACATCGCTCTGAAAATCGCAGATGTAAGGCCTGAATGGAAACAATTTACCTTGAAAAGAGAAGTGGAATTAGTCAATAGTCTTCCTAAACATAAAAATATCGCACGCTATGAAAGCTGCTACCGATTTAATACCGGTATCGCGGGAGACATGGATTTTGCCATTTTGAAATATTATGAGTACGGTAACCTGGAGCAATTTCTTTCAAAAACAGAAGTAACCGACGAAGATAAAAGGCTAATCATTCAAGGTATCTTGGAAGGAATTGAATTTCTTCATGATCATGATATCATTCATAGAGATATGAAGTCTCAAAATATTTTGCTTAACCGAGAAGATGGCGTTTACATGCCCAAAATTACAGATTTCGGATTGAGCAGACAGATTGGCGGCTCCTATACTATGACGAACTCAGCTATTGGGCTTACTTATGCCTACGCAGCTCCAGAGCAAATAAAAAATGAAAAAATAAATAAAAATGTTGACCTCTGGGCAGTTGGGGTAATTATTTATCGGGTTATTGCCGGGGAACTACCCTTTAGAGGAAGAAAAGGCGATGATGGCAGGAGCACCCAATCACAACTGGAACTAAGCCGTAAAATTATAAACCTCGAACTTCCTGATAACCTGAATACGCTTCCTGAACCCTATCAGTCCATTATTCGAAAGTGCTTGGTATTAGACCCTGATGAGCGCGTTCAATCTGCAGGTGAATTAATAGATATTCTTAATGAATGGGACAGATCTCTTTCGATGGCTTCAAGCTCAACGCAATCAGAAATGGATGCTACAGACAGTAAGCTAGCAGATGATCCTACGCACTTGGTTCAACAAAAAGAAGAAAACTCAATAAAACCTGCTTCTTCAACTACTGAACAGAACGGAAATAATGATATAGGCGATTTACCAAATCCAAATAAAACCCTTTATGTTCCAGGTCAAATCAATGAGCCACTTTCAGTACCTCCGCCCTTTAGTTCAAATGTAAATACCGGAGAACCTGATAAAAGATTCAATTGGCTTTGGGTCTTAGTACCTGGTATTGTATTAATTATTACGGCCAGCTTGTTTTGGCTCATCGGCACTGCCCCGGATCACTCCATAAACGAAATAGAAGAAAATACTACTGGTGTAATTCGATTAACACCTGCCTTTCGAACATTTGAAGAACTTAACAACGAAAACGAAGAAGCAATGAATAACCCCCAAGCGTTAAAGGGTGTTTTCATGCGAATTCGGGATATTGTAAAAGAAGATTCTATAAAGTACAGACCTTTTTACATAGCCGGAAAGAACCGAGTATATGTAGGAGAAGATAAGAAAGCCTTCCAACTTTTTAGGCATGCTGCAGAGCTGGCCTTTAGAAACGGGGAATCTCAGAAACTATTGGATGAAATTCTTAAGGATGAAATGGGAACACTCAATTCTTTTTCCAGAATGTACCCAATAGGATGGGGCGACCTAAAAGAAATGCTTTTATCTGAACATACTGATTAAAAGAGATTATTTCTCTCTATCTTAGACAACTACCTGCTTTTTGAGTTACGAATTTATTCTTGTTTTTAAGTAAGTGAATTTGGGCTGCCTGTTATATGGTAGCTATTTTGTGCTGAACCAAGTCGCAAAACCGCGCCTGGTCTCATACTAACCAGGGTTTAAGTAACAAAAGTCAGTGCAAAACAGCATCATACCGTTGCGTAGCTTAATTTGTCAAATTTAGTTTAATTATTTAGTTAAGAAATATATACCTTATGAGAAACTATAAGGCAATAGGAATTCTATTTTTTATTTCTATTTTATGGGTTGGTTGCACCAAAGTTAAAGTGAACTTTAAACTTAACGAAATTGATATTAAACCTACAAATGAACTACCAACAGATCCTGGAGATAGCACCCACGTGTTATTGGTAGGTTCAGGAGACACAATCTATGTAAAGGACAATACTGAAGGCAAAGTGCGAAGCCGATCTTGGGATTTGGATGGTGATGGTGAAATTGATGTGAAAAACAGAAGCTTCTTTCCAATTGCATTCGAAGAGTCAGGTTTTAACAAGATTACACTTTGTGTAAATGGAGATGAAGAATGTATTTCAAAATGGATCTTTGTACGTTCCAAAATAGAGCGTAAAGTAATTCCTTTTGTACAGTTCCTGGAACCTAACGAATCTCCTTTCCGAACCAAGAGGAGTAGCGTGAAGTTAAAGGTTAAAACAGAGAATATAGCAAGTAAAAGTGATTTAATACTTTCTGTTGGAGCTGACCCTGTGCGTGATTTTTCATTCAATGAAGAAACGGGAATCCTCAACGCTAATGTTAAACTCAAAGAAGGCTTAAATTTAGTGGAAGTTGGAGTTAACACAGAGGATGGAATTGTACGTAAGAGCATGGATATCAACTATGTAAAAAGCAATAATAGACCTCCTGCTCCTAAACCACCTAAACCAAAGCCTGAAGAGCCGATTCGCCCACCTTCCACGCCAGCCTTAGTTGGCCCACCTTCATCTGGTTTTGATGAGAGTTGCGCGCCATATTCTTCAAAGTCAAGCTTTAAAATCAGCCTGGCACCTGTAAAAGATATAGAGATTCGTTCCTTTTATGTGTATTCAAGCAATTGCGGAAGCCTAAAAGTAACTCTAAATGGCCCCGAAGGACCACAAGAATTCACGGCTTCTCTTAACAAAGGAAAAAGTCAAATCACCTTTAATATATTAGAACCCATCCTTGAAAGTGGTAAAAAATATACGTTGACATGTAAGCCAATGGCCTCTTCTTTAGGCTGTAATTCTAATGTAATCCCTCAACTAAGGGTAATTGATAATTGTCCTGACACTGGAAATACTTCACCGGAATTAGTTATTGACCAAAAGAAAACCCCTTTTATTTACGACCTAAAATTCTTATTCTAATGAAGCAGCTAATTACTTTTTTGATGTTGTATTTGGTATTTGCTTTTAGTGCTAGCGAAAGCGCTTTTAGTCAGTGTACTAATGTTTCTATCATAGCAAATCCCGCAGAAGTCTGCCTGGGAGCCTCCACAGAACTAATAGCTACATGGCCAATAGGAAATGACTGTGATCCGGATTCCTACATTTGGAAACATACAAGTGGGACTATAATTGGTACCACCACGAATAACACGTTTACTGTTACTCCAACGACGGCTCCTTCCTTTAATACTTTTTTTGTGGAACTTATTAATACTGCAGGAATGGTAATCGCCACTTCAACCCAATTAACCGTTCCGGTTAATTCCCCTCCCACAGTCAGTATTACGAACAATCCTCCGGGCTCTAGTGTCTGTGATGGAACCCCTGTTGTATTCACAGCAAATCCGTCAGGTGGAAGTGGAGGGTATATTTACTTGTGGGAAGATGGTTTTACCGGACAATCCAAAACGGAAACCATTACCTTTGGAAACAGTATGTTCGCCGTTACAGTGACGGATAGTAAAGGATGTTCCGCTAGTACAACCAAAACGGTTGTTGCAAAAACTAACCCAACAGCCTGCATCGACAGTACAACACCAGTTACGTGTGTTGGAGATCCTGTTACCTTTTCAACCGATTGTAGTTCAGGTGTTACTAATTGTAGTTGGTCACCGACTACGTGGCTCAATAATGCCAATAGCTGTAATCCTATATGGACTCCTACAGGAGAGGGGCAGGATTTTATGTATACCCTAACAGTTACCGCTTCGAACGGATGTACTGCTACAGCTACCCTAAGTGCAGACGCCCTGGATACTCCAATGCCAGTCATTTCAGGCCCTTCCTCTACTTGTATAGGCGACAACATAAACTTGACCGGAGGTGGCGGAGGAACTTGCAGCTGGAGCCCTGCCAACTTATTTGATAATCCGAATAATTGTAACCCTCAATTTCTTTCGAATCAGGCCGGTGTAGGAACGCACCAAATTACCCTTACCATTTCATTTGGCAATTGTTCAAATTCTACGACTACATCAATTACCGTATTTGATACTCCTGAGGTACTATTCACACAAGACCCGGTTCTTGCTTGTCCGGGAGAACCTAGAGTTCTTGACGGATGTAATAGTGGAAATGGCCTTTCTTATGCTTGGTTTCCGACAACCGGCTTGAGCAATCCGGATGCTTGTAATACAGAAGCCATTAGAAACAATCAAGGCTCATTTGATTATACACTTACCGTAGAGGATCTGAATGGGTGTACTGATTCTGATGTTATTACTTTAGAGGTAGAATCACCACCTTCAGCAGGCATTACAATAACAAATGGAGCAGAAATTATTTGTCCTGGAGGACAAGTCTCATTAACAGCAGATAGCGGAGGAGCATCCTATGAGTGGAGTACTGGAAGCTCTTCTAATAACATAACGGAAAGTCCTCTCTCTACTACTACTTACTCCGTTACCGTTACTGGTGGAGGTAGTGGTTGCACCAATTCATCCAGTCAGACGATACAGGTAGTACCTGATCCACAGGTAAGTATCGATGCAAGTACAGATGTTATTTGTGCAGGCCAATCTTTTACCCTAATGGCTGATTTAGATGGTGGAACAGGATCAGTAACCTACTGTTGGCAGACAAGTACTGATGATGGTCAAACCTGGAGTTCTTGTATCGGGGATGAGGAAGAGTTTGAAGATACAATTGTGCAAACAACTGCCTACCGGGTTAGTGTAACGGTATCCGGCGCAGGTTGTAATGGTGATATATCCCCTCCCAGGACGATTCCTGTAGTTCCTTTGCCTTCTCCTGTTATTGACGGATCGCTGGAGGTGTGCAAAAATCAACAGACTATCTATTTTGTAGAAAACCCTGTTTCTCAAACGAGCAGTTCTTTTGTATGGAAGTTTTCTCCTTCCTCCCCTTATATTGTAGAAACCGTAGATTTGGGTTCATACATTTTTGTTCAATGGTCCGACCAAATTATTGCGCAGGATCCCTACAGGATTAGAGTGATAGAAACCGTTGGAGGAGTGGGAAGTCAATGTGTTGACTCTACTGAAATAATCGTAACGGGGTCTGGCAGTTCTTCGCGTGATGCAGCGGATATCATCTACACTCCTGTAAATGACATCCTTATAGTAAAAGATCCAGATGCAGAATGTTACCAGTGGGGGTATTTAGATACCCAAACTGGTGAATCTGTGGAAATTGACGGAGAAAACTACCAAGCTTTTGCTGCGGGAATATCATATGACGAGGATCTTGAGTATTGGGTAAAAACATGGGATGGCGATTGTAGTGATTCTAATACAGAATGTGCTACCTTTTCTTTCAGAATAGAAACATTAGATGGTCCTTTACAGGAAGGTAAACGCAACATGAACTTATTCCCAAATCCGAATAAAGGGGTATTTAGGTTTGAAGTCAATCAGTTGCCCGATGATCATTATACTGTAATGATTGTGGATGCTTTGGGAAGGGTTGTTGCTCAGAAAATTGTCGCTTCATCTGATGGCGAAATAAGTGAATCTCTTCAATTGACAAATCTTGCCCATAGAGGATTGTATCTGCTCGTATTGAAAAATGATTCAGGAATCGAGGAGACTGTGAAGTTTATAGTTTATTAATCTCAATTAAAAAACGACATAAAAAATCGATATGAAAAGTTATTTTAAATATATATTCATTGTTCTTACAGTTTTTTTCAGTTATTATTTATCTGCTCAAAAAGAAATAGAGCTACAAACTATTTCAGCATCCTTCCCTCCTGAATCTGCTCTTTCCGAAGAGGATCGAAATAAGATCGTTGAAGCAGTAGAGGAACTTCTAAAGGAGTACGCAGAAGCGGCTACTTTAATTGATCCCAAAAAGAAAAGAGTAAACAGCGAATCCATCGACCGGTTCAGAGAATTATTCAATGCAGTGGCAAGAATCCCAAAGGACTTTGAGGAGTACGTACAGCCCGAGCTTATTGATGTCCGAAAATATACAGAAGGGGTATATCAAAGATTGCCTTTGCAAGGCGTTCGTCTAGTAATCGGGAAAACAGTATTAAGTAAAATTGAAGATGATCCTGCCGGATTTTGGGTTGCAGAAGTAGAAGTCGAAAAAATGTTTTATAATGCAGTAGCTGCTGATATGAGCATTAAGAACTTCACCAGCCCTCGCACTCTGGATCAGGTTTTCAGAATAGATATTAGAAAGGCTAATTTAGATAGAATTAAAATAGGCCGGATCAGCAGCAAGGGGCCGGTTACTATTCCGGACAAATATGTCCAGTACTTTGGTCCTTCTATTGGTTTTAATGTACCGTTTTTCTCTCCGACGATGTCAGGCTATTGGGAGAGTAATCACGCTTCTGGAAGTAGTTTTGATGTAAATGGGAGTTTAAGTTTTTCAGGAGGGGTAGACTTTTCGACGAATCAGTTTTTCCCTGCCAAAGCTTTTCGCAAAGATTTATTCCTTACGGGAGGGCTTCATTTTTCTTATATGCGCCTCGTTACCGAATTAAGTGATTTCTCCATAGCAGCTTCTAGTGCAATAGCCGAAGATGCCGAGGGAGATGAGATCTCATTTACCCGCGTGGGAGGACCTATTGCTGCAGAAGAAAAATTGAATATCAGCTTATTGGAGATTCCCCTTGGAGTAAGCTATAGAGTAAAAGAGGACATCAAGAGTAGTATCTTTATTTCCGCAAAACTTGTCCCTACTCTCATACTTAATGGATCAGGGAGTGTAAGTGGAACCGGAGATTACGACGCCATCCTGCCAGAGGCTATGTGGAGATTATTAGAAGATAAGGCCGTAAACCCCAACTTGATCGATAACCCCAATGCTTTTGGTCCTTTTAATGGGGGCCAAGGGCAAGTTATCGATCAATCGGCGAACCCGTCTTTAAATGGATTTCTATTGGGGCTCAGGGTTTCTCCATTGATGTATTTTAATTTATCTGAAGATGATGAAAGCTGGTCTTTATTGGCAGGCATTGACTTCAACCTTCCAATAGGATCATTCATTGATCATCAACCTGCAGAAAGCGATATCTTCAGATTCACGGATGATTATGAAACGAGTTTACTAGAGCATTATACCGATGATTTATCTTCTTTTTCTATAGGCTTTAGAATAGGCTTGCACCGTCGTCTTACAAGAAAGC
This sequence comes from uncultured Saprospiraceae bacterium, assembly GCA_964537285.1. GTDB lineage: Bacteria > Bacteroidota > Bacteroidia > Chitinophagales > Saprospiraceae > CAZHZT01. The sequence continues at coordinate 28,038 of CAZHZT010000011.1, forward strand.
CGTAGATCCAAAACATGTACACAATAAAAGCAAATAAAATGAAAATCCAATCTGTTACAGTATTTCTTGTTCTCGGCTTACTTATCTTTTCAACTATTGAAGGGATCGCACAGAGGAAAGTACTTGGTAAGCCTCAGGATTATGTAACCCCTATTGACTATTTTGATAATCCATCTGAATACCAGATATTCTTAAGGAGCAGAACTTCACCAAAGCTCAGAAAAGATGCCTGGTTAGTTTTTTCAGACAGGAATAACAACCCAATTTATGATCGCCCTAACGGCACCAAGATAGGAGAAATAATGTTCAGAGACTATTTCTATGTCATTGATGAAAAAGAGGACTGGATTCGCTTGGTGGAAGGAAGGGTTGATGGCCGTAAAATTGACAAACATACCGAAAGAATCATCGGTTGGGTAAAGAAAGAAAATATGCTTCTATGGAACTCTGGTTTGGTTCATAGAACTACAAGAATTCATAAGAAAATACTATTGCTTAACCTTGCTGAAGAAATCAACGAAGTACTTACAAAGAAGGATAAAAAACTGGTTAAGATATTTCGTAGCCCAGACGCTATTGGCGAAGAACCGGATAAACAGATATTTGAATTCTACTTCTTGCTAAAAAAGGAGAAAGGCATGTATCTTCTTTCTGAGGAAGCGGTCATTGATCCATCCAATTCCAAAAAAATAATCGGTTGGGTGCGCGATTCTGATTGTACAACCTGGGACACACGTATTTGCCTGGAACCAAATTTTACAAAAGAAGGGTTTGACGAACGCTTAGAAACCCCCAGGAAACGGATTAGGGCTTACAAAAGCTTAGAAGGTGCCATTGAAGGTGCTAAAGGAAACATTGAAGAAGATAAAGTCTTCTGGGATTTCGACCCTGTACTCATTGAAAGGGATGAATTGGCAGAAACAGATCCAAGAAGATTTAAAGGCCCGGTTATTCGGTTTCCAATGATTTCTAATACAACGATTGAAGATGTTGAATATTATCGAACAGGTCTAGTGGGTAACGTGCAGTTGAAAGCTAAAGACGGTGTGCTTGTAAGGGAAATACCTGAGAATCGTTTAGCCCAATTGAAGAAACAAGAAAACGAACTGCTCAACAAGAGTCAGAAAGTCAATTTCTTTTTCATTATTGAAGGAACCAAAAACGTAGATGTATACAGGCAGCCCATATTAAAAGCTATTAACGAAATAAACAGTGAAGTAGCTAGAAAAATACCCTCTGTTAAGTTTGGAGCCTTGGTTTACAGGGATGTTCCCGAAGAACGTGTTGACGTAGGAGGACAGTTTGAAAACAGGCTAATCGAATTCCAGCCACTCACCGATAATGTTGATAATATCAATACCTTCTTATCAGAGGAGGTTGAATTCAAAAACAGAATTGATCGGGACGATTACACTTCCCTGTATTACGGTGTTTTTCAAGCCTTGCAAAAAGCAGGTCTTCGCGATGATGAACTGAATGTAATTATGCTTTTAGGTTGTTATGGTGATTTCAGAACGGATAGAGACCGGAGAAAAGCGGCTAAAGACCATCCTGCGCTATTTTCAAATGATGATATCAACCGTCGAATTGTAGCTAATTTGGACAAACTCAATGCACATCTTTACGTAGTACAACTACTTGATGATGGCTACTCAGCTTCCGCCGGCTTCTCTAAAGCCTGCCAATATATGATGTTGGAAAATGCTAAATTTGCCTTTAACCGAAGTAGTTCAAGGCTCGCCGACCAAACGGTTAAACAGTTGGAAAGCTACGGATATAGTGCAGAAGCTCCTTCTATGGAATTTGTGGAGGGCGAAGAAGAAACATTTCTGGATGGACACATCCCAGGCAGTCTTTACAAGGCTCCACGCGGAAGAAAGGTACACCCTTCGAAACTCTCTTCGATTTTGGTAAAAAATGCCCAAACTTCTATTGATTTCATCCAAAGTTTAAAAACGGTTGTTTCTTTTATTATTACAGAAGGCAGGTTAGGCACTACAGATGCGCTTCAAGAAATGCTTGGTAGAGATGTAGGACCTCTAAAAAAGGCACTAGTAGATAAAATTGCTAAAATACTGGAAGAAAACCCTCTTATCGATCCTCCTGATTTACTCGATGAGAAATACGCTTTATTTACAGAGGTTTACATCCCTTATAAAAATAAGTACGACGACAATCCCTTAGTCTCTTACGTATTATTTATGCCGGAGTCTGATCTATTGGATTATAAAAGGACAATTGAAAGGTGTCGAAATTCTCTGGGCACCACAGACTATAGCGTGAAAAGGGAAATGCTGTTTGAAGTTTATAAATCCCTGGTTGGGCAATTTGCAGGGGAAAAACTACATAAAAGAAGCATAAAGGACATTACTCGCAAAGAACTCCGAGATCTCATGCAGGGTATTTATGGTCTCGGTTTACACCTGGAAGAGGATCTTGATCACGTCATTGGAGATGTTCTGGATGAAAAAAGAATGACAAACCCTGAAATTGATACTTTAATTCAACGCTTTGTCAAAATTGATGAACGGCTTGAAGCCATTTTAAGAGAAGGAAGTGCTTATGACTTTTGCTACGAAACCGATGGATCAAATCGTTATTATTGGATTAAAATAGTGGATGCTTTTTAATGATTATGGAAGATTCGGTGGCCTTTAGCATAAAAAATTTAGCTTGTGAATATGTATCGAAAACTCCTATTCTTAGAATAAAGGCATTAGATATTCCTAGAAGCAAGCTCGTCTTTGTTATCGGAAAGTCTGGTATTGGGAAAAGTACTTTTATTGAGACTTTGGGATTAATGAATAAGACGATCGCCGCAGATTCAACTACTTCGATTCGTTTTCTTCCTCCCGAAGAGGGGAAGTCAATTGAATTAGCCGATAGCTGGAATCTTCCTAATAAGGAGATTTCAGCTATTCGAAAAAAGCATTTTAGTTTCATTTTTCAAAATACTAACCTCATGCCAAACTTTACTTCAGGCGAAAACATGATGGTTAGTTTATTAATTAAAGGCGCATCCAAAAACGAAGCTAAAAAAGAAGCACTAAAAATGATGGATAGACTCTCGCTAGAGCGAGAGATCTTCAGCAAAAAAATTGCAGAAATTTCCGGAGGACAAAAACAGCGCCTAGCCTTTGTCAGAGCAATTACTGCAGACTTTTCGGTTTTATTTGGAGATGAACCTACAGGAAATTTAGATGAAAAAACCTCCGAAGAACTCATGCTTGTTCTTAAGGAAAAAACAGTAGAAGAAGGTAAAACAGGGGTGATCGTTTCTCATGACCTTACACTTGCCGAGAAATTTGCAGATATGATCATCCCAATAACAATTGACTCAAGTGCACCTGAAGGAAAGCTTTGTGGAGAAGTGCTAAAGGAGAATATTTTGTGGAAAAACGCTTCAGTATGGAGTGATCAGGAAGGCTACTTGGTTCCCGATATTTATAAAGTTTTAAATCAACACCTTTTATCTCAAAGAATGTGATGGCTAATTTCTTTAGAAAAATTTTTCTCATCAAAAGTGATTTTGAATTCATCTTTTTTGTGAATGAATACAGAGCTTTAGTGGGTAGAAATTACCGAACTATTCTGACATTAGCAGGAATTACGTTTATTACTTTCCTGGCACTGGGCTTTGCAATTGGCAGTCTGGAAAACTTGCGTAGTAAAATGGCTAACCCTTTTACTAATTGGGTGAATCTCCCTATTTTCAGCAACAGAGTCAGTGAATACAGCAAGGAAATCATGGCCAGGTATAATGACCCGAGTTTGAACGCTCAGTTTCAAGTGCGCGGTTCAAGTGGTTTCACCAGGTTTGAAGTGGAATTTTATGAAAAACAATTTTCCCCCTTTGCTCACCCAAGTGATACTCTATCCTTTCACGCATTTGGAAGAACAATAGGAGAGGAGGAAACACTTTTGCAAGAAATTCTGGATCCGAACGGAGAAAATGTACTTTGGGCAGATGAGGAGATTTATGATGAGGAAGGATCTGTTATTTGGGATGACTGCAGAGTTGTTATTTCTGCAAAGCTTTTGAAAATGCTGGGCTACAAAGAGCCTCGCGATATAAAATACATTGGGGTAAAAGAAGAACGAACCGGCCTCAGAAGTGATTTTGTTTCAAAAGAACTTTGGGTTCCATTAAGAGTAGTGGCTGTAGTCCGGAACCTTCCCTCTGCTGAGTTTATCAGCTCTCCAGAATTATACAATACTTTAAAAGACAAGAGGTACGATATCTCTAAGCGATGCAGAGAAAGGGTTTTTCAAGAAAACCGGGACGGCGATAGCCAATTCATGATTTTAGTCAAAAACAAGGATGCAGCCTCTAACCTATCATCCTTTGCAAATGAATTTTTTAAAGAAAAAAGGCCTTCAGTAGATATTGATCGTGAATTTACCTCTGGGGATAAAAATTGGGTAGGATGTAGGTTATCATTTACACCCGTCGATGCTCCGACCCTTGATTCATTGGCTTTATTCTTAAGGGAAAGTCCCGAAAACATTCCTCTGGCTGAATATGGAACCTTAGATTGTGGAGGAGAAGTATGTACGGATATTGATCCAAAAGATCTAGGAAATTTATCTTTTCACTTTAATCGCTTAGAGAAGATAAAGGCCTTTAGAGATGATCTGGATACAATGTTTAGAGTAGAAATAGATATGAGCCAAGTTGAATCAAAAGAGAATTTCGCATTGGTTACTAACCTGACCTACGCCATTTCATTTATTCTATTGGTGCTCGGGATCTTAAGCATGGTAATGTTTGTCAATAATTTATTGAAAACACATTTATACGAAATTCGTTCCAACCTTGGAACTTTTCAGGCCTTTGGGTTAAGTGATGCCTTTATTCTTAATGCGTACTTAAAAATTGTTTTTTCGGTAGTTGTTATATCTATCTTCTTTGCATTTTTATTTGGTGCGCTCATAGATCGATTAGAACAAATGGGGTTACAGAATGAGAGCAAGTTTAATTTATTTAATATCTGGACCTTTTATGCAGCCATTGGGTTACTGATCGTCAGTTTATTTATTTCGATTAGAACTATTCGCAGAATTCTTTGGGATACTCCCGGTAACCTCATTTATAAAAGATAGTTTATTTACAAGATTGTTAGCCCAATTCTGCCAATTACTTTAAATCGCTTTTAAATCGAATATTATGAACTTGATAAAAATATTTTTTTTGCTTAATCTAATTATTGCGCTAGGAGCTTGCAATAAAAAAGACAATCAAGCACATACGATAAGCGGAAATAGTGAATACGATACTTTAAGCCATGTAGATACGAATGATTTGTATGCGGATGATACAGCCTCTGTTCGCTTAGATGCCCAAATTGAAACTCCTGTTGTAGAAGATGAAAAAGACGAAGAGATTCTGGAAAGGCAGTTAAACAAAAGTAGCCTGGTTTCGTTGGGCTGCTGCTCGAATGAAAAAAATTGGAAAAAAGACTGTTGTTGTGAACCTGTGATGAAGGCATATGAAAAGCTACGAGCACAGAATAAATATGAGGAACTGGCAGAAATGAAAACCAAAGATCCGATTTTTCAGCAATGCCAATCTCTGAGTAAATGGAAGAAAAAACGAGAAGAAATTGATCGCCTAAATGAAGAAGAAAATGATGACGACGACTATGAGTTTTAGAGATTAGTACTTTTTTCTATTTGGAAAACCTACAAAACAAACGCCAACATGAAACTACTTGTCTGGATAAATGCCTTCATCCCCAAAAATGTTCCCGGATATACAATAACCATTACAAGAGGAACCCATGCAGGAAAAACAGCCGTTCCTCTTCCTGGTGTCGCTAGATCTCATCCTCAAAATGCCATCAAAGACCTAGATTGCGGTTACTTAACGGATCAACGATCATTTGATAGTTCTTTCTCAGCTAGTGTAAGAATGCAATCATGGTTTATGCTCCAAATAAAGCCATTTTTTAAATTAATCGCAAGTGATCATAGAACATCCGGAACGACGGAAGTAGATATGGATACGGGAAAGGAGCTAGGCTTTGCCAATGCCGATATGACAAGATGTCATTTCTCTGGCCTCCGGCCAAAAGTACGATATGGCAATCGAACTTACAGGACTTTTCTTTTAGGCATCCCTTATCGGATTGGACACGGAACATTCTCTAATGTTGTAGAATTAAGCCTTAAAGCGCAAGCAGGGGATCCTTTAGTGGCCGCCGCCGCAGACATTGACTATAGGGGAGTATTCACCATTTCTTCTGCGTCTGCCGGTTCTAAAAAAGTAGCCATTGGTTTTTCTGGCTTTATTGATGACTTCCCAGCATTTGAGTGCTATGCATCAATGGATGGCATCACCAAGTGTCTTTTTAAAAGCTCTCCTCCGAAGGGAAATACAGTGGTAGATCTGCTTGGAGAAGCGAAAAGAAGAGTTAGTGGTTTCGTAAGATTTTAACCATCCAGAAGATGGCTTGCAGTATTTTTAATGTTCCAAAGAGAAGCTATCGTTGGAAGCTCCCGGTCCGCTGGTTCAAGAGAACCAGCGATTCTCGCTTTGAAAAATAAACGCGCCTACGGCGCGAAATTCCTTTTTGAGGGAGGCCGAAAGGGCTATTTTGCTCGGCAAAATAGCCCTTTCGGCCTCCCTCAAAAGAAAATAACTAAAAGATTTGAACACTTACTTAAAAAAGACTTGCCTTTTTGTGCGATCTGTCCTTACCTTTGCACGCAATTGAGAAATCCGTTCAATACTTTTTAAATGGTTAAAAATACTAAGCTCCCCGAAACTTTACTAAACCAATTCATAGAAAATGCTCTAAAGGAAGATGTCGGCAGTGGAGATCATACTTCCTTGGCTTGTATTCCTGAAGATAGCAGATCCAATGCGGTTCTTTTGATTAAGGATGCCGGAGTTATTGCAGGAATTGAATTGGCAAAACATGTCTTTTCCAGTGTTGATCCTTCTTCTTATATCAATGTGCTAACGCAAGATGGTGAAAGCGTAAGCTATGGTGACATCGCCTTTGAAGTGGAATGTAATACACGTGCGTTACTTAAGGCAGAAAGGTTAGTACTCAATGCTATGCAACGACTTAGCGGCATTGCAACCTTGAGCAATCGCTTCGCTTTTGAAGTGGAAGACCTTCCTGTTACTATTCTGGACACTCGTAAAACAACTCCTTTACTTCGATTCCTTGAAAAATGGGCTGTAGAACTGGGCGGTTGCATAAACTACCGAAACGGCCTCTACGATAGAATCATGATCAAGGATAACCACATTGATGCATGTGGAAGCATCTCAAATGCAATCGATAAAGTACATGAATACTTAAAGGAAAAGGACCTTGACCTGGAAATAACCATCGAAGTTCGCAACCTTGTTGAACTTCACGAAGTACTGCATCACGGTAAGGTAAACCGAATCATGTTCGATAATTTTGACCTTCCGTTATTAAAAGAAGGAGTGGATACTGTTGCCAAAAGGTTTGAAACGGAAGCTTCAGGAGGCATAAACATCCATAAGGTAAGAGAATATGCCAAAACAGGCGTTGATTTCATTTCTGTTGGGGCGCTTACGCATTCTTATCACAGCCTGGATTTAAGCCTTAAAATAAAAAGAAATCCGGCCTAAGCTTTTTACCTGTCAGGTATAAGCTTGATAAGTAAATACCATTAAAATAAACAAAGCTATCAAGGCAAACCAAAACCTAAAGTCCTTGTAATAGGTGCTATCCCGATCCATAACCATCGAGACGATATTGAGTGTGAAGATTAAATAGATTAGCACAAATGCGATCATAGTAAATAGTTTTCTTTATTCTCATTGTAAAAATAGTTCTTTGACAGATGCCCCTTTTCAGTGAGTTTTCTTTGAAAATTCCCTGAAAAGGAGCATCTGTCAAAACAAATCCTGCCAAGGGCAAGGAGCGGCTATTGGACAGTCGCTTTCCTCATGCAGAATACAAACGAATTCTGCAAGCAACCGTAAGCTCGATCTTATTAAAGTGGTTCTCGAAAGTGTTTGACTTAGGCTAAATCATTTCAATTGAGCCTCATTCATCTTTTAATCACAGGGAGTAAATGGCTTGTTACAAAAAATACCTATTTTAACTAAATACTCTTTTTTCTACGCAAAAAAAGGCTAATAGATGTCCTTTTTTTAAAAAAAAGGCTTCAAAGATCTGATTTTATTGTCCGATAAAATCAGGTTTGAAGGCTAATGAATCAATGCTTTATTAATATTTCTGACTAAAGTTGGCCCTTCATAAATCAAGCCCGTGTAAATTTGAACAAGGGAGGCTCCCGCCTCCATTTTTTCCAGAGCATCACTGGGAGACGCAATGCCACCTACTCCTATAATGAGCAGATCCTCCTTTTTAGAATGCTCTCTTAAATAACGAATGATTTCTGTGGAGCGCTGCCTGAGAGGCTGCCCGCTTAAGCCACCATTGCCAATTTGCTGAATCGTAGAAGGTCCTGTATTTAATGGCTCTCTGCTAACCGTAGTATTGGTAGCGATAATTCCATCCAATTCCGCTTCCTGAGTAATTTCCAGAATTTCATCAAGCTGGCCATTGCTCAAGTCCGGAGCGATTTTCAACAAAATAGGTTTTGGATGTTCTTTAGCCTTGTTCGCTTTCTGTATTTCTCCTATCAGTACTAACAAGGGTTCTTTGTTCTGAAGTTCCCGAAGATTGGGAGTATTTGGAGAACTTACATTTAATGTAAAATAATCGACATAAGGAAAGAGCTTTTCAAAACAGATGAGGTAGTCTTCAAAGGCCGTTTCATTCGGGGTATCTTTATTTTTACCAATATTTCCTCCAATGATTAGCCCCTTGGGGCGTTTTTTTTGCAATTGGTTCAACAAAGCATCTATACCATCATTATTAAAACCCATACGATTAATGATTGCTTCATCTTTTGGCAGCCGAAAAAGCCGAGGCTTAGGGTTGCCTTTTTGTGGGCGAGGAGTAACAGTACCGATTTCGATAAAGCCAAAGCCCAGTGCTGCCATGGTATTAAAATACTTCCCGTCTTTATCAAATCCTGCTGCCAGGCCAACAGGGTTCTCAAAGTCTAGCCCCAAAATATTTCTTTTCAGCTTAGGATTTTTTATAGTAAAACTTTTTCTGAAGATATTTCCTACGAGAGGAATGCCCAGTAAAAATTGAAATACTTTCAAGGAAAAATGGTGAGCCGACTCTGGTGACAATTGAAACACCAAGGGCTTGATGATAAGTTTATACCAATTCATGAAACAATACTATATTAAAGGGGGCTGTGAATTTTAGTTCTTTGACATAAATTGTGGAAAACGGAACTTCAAAATGATAACCCTTCCAACCACAAGGGCATTCAAGGGTTATCATTTCGAAGTTCCACACAATTTGTCAAAGAAGGTGAATTCTTAATTAAATTGAGATGCCTCTCAACTCAATCACATCATTTCAGCAGCCAGTTTATCCATATCGCGGATCAATAATCTACGTCGATCAAAGGTAAGAATATTTTTATTTCTTAGTTCATTCAGTACTGTAGTTACGGTTTGACGCGAAGTAGCGGTCATATTCGCAATTTCCTGATGCGTCAAAAACTTTCGAACCAACATTTCATAACCTACTCGCTGTCCTCTCTTGTTAGCAAGGTCTTTCAGAAATTCAACAATTCGGGTTCGTGAATCTTTAAACACCAGCGATTCGAGGCGTTTTTCCATTTCGAGTATTCTTGAACCCATAATTTTCAATAAAAAGACACTAAGAGCGGTGTGTTCCCTCATCAAACCTTTTATTTCGTTCAAGGAAAGCACACAGACTGCGGTATCCTCCATAGCATAAGCAAAGTCGCGGCGTTTTTCCTCACCAATCAAAGATAATTCTCCAAATACTTCTCCTGTGCTGAGGATTGTCTTGGTGATCTCTTTTCCTGATTCACCGTAATTACCAATTTTTATACGTCCTTCTGCTATAAAATAGATTCTGTCAGAGTGTTCATCAGGTAAATATACATATTCGCCCTTTTTAAACCCTTTGTGGGTTTGTCTCTCAAGTTCCCCCATTCCTATTTTTTTAGGGCAGAAAAGGCCAGAGACATCAATATTTTCCAGGAACCACAATGATTGATCTTTCATGTTTTTCTTCTTTTTTGTTTCTTCCAGGGATTATCGGTTTGGAAGTCGAAAGTTGAATTCATGCCACCAAGCGTCAGTATTTTTGCGCCAAAAGCAGGTTTGTCTTTCAAAGTGAGCATTGACGGCATATTTAACGATACACCATTGTTTGTAAGTTTTTTAGTCTATCGTTTATAGCTATTAATGTCTTTCAGGCTTCATTAAAAGCTAGTGCTTCAAGAACTAGGGCAATTTAATAGACTTGTTCTAGTCATTATCCAGACGAAGATCAAAGCGCTTGCGCATTTCCTGCAATAAGGGGTTTTGCTCCATCATTTTCTCGTATTTTTCCTTATTAGTGAGCGGTTTTGCAGGTTTTTTTATGTTAATATTATTAGTTAACTCCTGATTTATTTTTAATTCCAGGACTAACTTTGGTCGCTGAATGCTAGCACGAAGGATGTCAATCAAGTCTCTCTCCTCTCTAATTAAATTAGCAAAAACTTTTGAGCTAACCTCAATAATTAGTTTCTCTCCATCCAGGCTCAGAACGGCTCGTTGAAGAGCATTTTTAGCTGAAGGAGATTGGATATTTATTGCGTAATTATTCCATGCTTTTTGTACTTCCTCCAGAGAAATGGGCCCTTCTTCCTTTTCTTTATCAGCCTCTTTGTCTTTATTAAAATTAGCAGCCAGTTTTTTTATAGATACAAACTTATGCTCGCTATGTTTTGATTCTTTTAAGCCAAATTTATCTTTACTTACACTTTTTTCCTCCTTTTTCTGGCTTGGCGGTTGCTTTTTTGGAGTTGGGGAGCTAATTACAGCTTCCTTTTTTTCCAAAACCGGAGGTATTTTTTTTCCCTTGCTTAAATCAGGAGTTTTTTTTTCCTCTTCACTTGTTTGTTGAACAATCGCACCATTTGACATTCGCTTCAAATAACTCATTTTCAATAGAGCTATTTCCACGTGTAAGCGCTTATTTACAGCCGTTTTATAATTTATATCGCAATCGTGCGCCAACTGAAGGGCGTTGAGAATAAATTGACGTGGGGCAAGCATTGCTTGCGTCTTATATCTTTCTTCTAATTCTTTCCCAACTTCTAACAGAGTAAGCGTATGGGGTTCCTGGCTAACCAGTAAATCCCTGAAGTGCCCGGCCAAGCCACTAACAAAAAGATCTGGTTCAAAGCCCTTTTTAATAATCTCATCTAATAATAGGAGGCAGGTTGGATAATCTTCCGATAAAAGGGCGTCAACTATTCTGAAATAATAATCATAATCCAGGAGGTTCAGATTATCAATTACATCCTGGTAAGTAATTTGTTTTCCGGAAAAACTCGTAATTCTATCGAAAATAGAAAGAGCGTCTCGAAGGGCTCCGTCAGCTTTTTGGGCAATGATTTGAAGGGCATCAGTTTCTGCTTGTATTCCCTCTTTATCGCAAATCCCTTTCAGGTGTTTAGCTATATCGGATACTTGAATTCTTCGAAAGTCAAAGATCTGGCATCTGGACAAGATCGTAGGAATGATCTTATGTTTTTCGGTTGTAGCCAGAATAAATATAGCATATGACGGAGGTTCTTCCAATGTTTTTAGAAAGGCATTAAAGGCTTGTTGAGAAAGCATATGAACCTCATCAATGATGAATACCTTGTATCTTCCTTTCTGAGGTTGAAAACGCACTTGTTCAATCAGGGCCCGAATATGTTCTACGCTATTGTTCGAAGCAGCATCCAGTTCTGTAATATTGAAAGAAGCATTATCATTGAAGGACACGCATGACGAGCAAGTATTGCAAGCCTCGAAGTCGGGTGTCCGGTTTTCGCAATTGAGTACCTTTGCCAGAATACGGGCACAAGTCGTTTTCCCAACTCCTCTGGGACCACAAAATAAAAAAGCATGAGCTAAGTGCCCACTTTTCAAAGCATTTTTTAGTGTGTTGGAAACATTTTGCTGCCCCACTACCTCATCAAACCGCTGTGGCCTATATTTTCTCGCTGAAACGATGAACTTACTCATACAATGGAAATAGTATAAAATAATCCGGTTTACTATCAAAAATCCCTTCTACAAAGATAATAGATTTAGTGAGGTCAACCAACCCATAAGACATTCTGCCTACAAAGGAGGGAACATTAATAACTTGGCAGGCTCATCTTTTTTAGATTCATTAGAAATAAAGAGATTTCCCAGTTTATCAAAAGTAATCCCTTCGGGCTGGCGATGAACCTTCTTTTTTAAAGGAGAAATATGCTTTATTTCCCCTTTTCTTGATAAAATGATAATGGCACGTCCTGTAGAGGAAATAATATAGAAATGGTCATCCAGAGGATTAACAGCAATACCAGAAGGCAAAAACGTTATTTCTTTTTCTTCTGCCAGTTCCTCTAGTTCATCCACATCGCTTAATTCATTTTTATCAATAAACGACCGTATTTTTTCTTGCTCAACCATAAGTACAGGATCCGTAGAAATCATTTCTCCGAGTTCGGGATCAAAAGCGTAAATTGCTCTGACTTCATCATCATCTATTCCCTTAACGCCTGATTTTTCTTTACAAGCAATAAGCAGGTGTTTTTTAACCGGATCATACGTTAAACCTTCAATATCCGCATCTTTTTCTATATCTGTATCAAACTTTAGTACAGCCAAGGCACTTTCTTTTCCTGGCTTTATTCGGTACAAATTACCATTACTTTTAACGACCCATACATAATCCCCAACAGCTTCGACCCCCTCAAAGTCTCCTGAAGGTCCGAACTTAATGCGGTTTAGAATATTTCCATCCACTCGATTTAATATAAAAACAACCCCTAATTCGTCTTGCACTGCGTACAAGGACTGTCCGTCCGCAGTCATACTCAGGCCGGATATTTCCTCCAGTTCTGAAGGTAATTCTATTGTTTTTACAGGGCGATTAAAATTATAGGGTGCCTGGAGGAAGAAATCCTGGCTGCACATAGTAAAAGGGATTAAGAAAAATAAGGTACAGATATAAATAATAATATTCATGATAATTTTTTTCGTTCTTTGAGCTTTTTTGCCAATCATTAACCCGCGCTTTTGACTTCCTCGTAATATTTCTTAACGAAATACTCTTTATTGATTTCAACCAATTCTTCGAGAAGTTCATGCGCCTTTTCCCTGTAGTAATTATTTTGACTCACTTTCCATAAATAGTAATTTACAAAAGCTTTGCCTTTAAAGGTTTCCGCTTTGGGCAGAAGAGCCTCAAGATGGTTAATGGCATTTTCTTTTTCACCTTTTGCACTCAGAATATTGGCAAAGAGCATCTCAAGCTCGAACAATAAATCCTGATTATCCAGACTTTGGGCTACCGAACAAGCTTTATTATAAGCTTCCTCAGCTTCTGTAATAAGATTTAGCTTAATCAAAGGATAAGCACTCTCCATAAAACTAAATGCAAGTATGAGTTTATTGTTAATATTTTTTGAAATAGAAACAGCTTCATTGTAGTAATCAACGGATGCTCTATAGTTACCTGTGAAGTTAGCAACATCTCCCAATGTATTCAATGCCTTAGCAATGCCTTTCTGGTAGCCTAGTTCCCGACTAAGGGCCAGATTCCGTGTTAGGAAATCATTAGCACTTTCAAACTCTCCGATTACGCTGTAAAGTTCTCCTATTAAACCGAAAGCAATAGAGATTCCTTGTTTATCGCCAAGTTCTTCACAAATTTTTAAATCTTCTTTAAAATACTGCATAGCCTTGTCAAAATCTCCCCGACGCTGATAGATACTTCCCATGCTTCCGGTTGCGATGGCCATTAAATGTTTATCTCCAAGTTCTTTACTTAAAGACAGCCCCCTTTCGTAGCATTCAAGGGATTCTTCATAAGCGCTTTGTTCAAAATAAAGAATGCCAAGGTTTGTGTAAAGCACTGCTGAGCCTTGTTTATCAGCTACTTTTAACTGAGCTCTCATAGCCTGAATCCCTTCTTTGTATCTACCTTGGTTCATGTAAGTCAGGCCAAGGTTAGCGGCAATCTCGGCAATGGAAGTCGTAAGTTTTTCAGTAATACTTATCCGGATGCTTTTTTGGAAAAAAGCCTTTGCCTGTTCGTATTCACCCTGGCGGAAATAAAGATTTCCAAGATTTCCGTTTACTTTAATGATTCCGACTTTGTCATTAGTTTCTTCAAAAAAACGTGCCGCATTCGAAAGATGGATCTGAGCTATTTTATAATTTCCGCGAAGCATTGAGAAATGCCCTAAGCTGTTGTGAGCTCGTCCAATGAGGGTTTTATTTCCAGTAAGCCTGGCTTCATCCAAACTCTCCGTTAAATTTCTTTCACACTCTTCCCAATCTCCAATTAATTCTAAGACACTTCCTTTTTTTAATAAGGTATTAGCACGTTCTGCTGCCGCTTCTTTATCCAAATAGGCCAGTAATTTATCGTAGTACTCAATGGCATTTTGATTTTGGAAGTTTCGCTTTGCATAATCGGCGCTTTTGTCTAGATATTCTATAGTTTTTTGCTCCATGCCTGCTTGTTCATAGTGAAAAGCAAGCTCCGGATAATGTTCTTCAAGGCTGTCCTCGTAGAGTCTTTCAATAGCTTTTGCAGTAAGGCTGTGCAGCTCTCTAAGCCGGGCCCGCAATTGCATATCGTATACAGCCTCTCTCAACAATGAGTGTTTAAAAATATATCTGAGTTCGTTTAATGAGCTCCATATTTGTCCTTTTACAGCGCTCTTAACCTGATCCTTTAAAACATTTTGCAAATCGCCATTTTCTTCCAGAAAAGACTCCTGATATTTCATTACTTCATTGAGCACAGGTACTTCAAATTCTCTTCCTATTACGGCTGCCGCTTTAACGGTTTCTTTTACCAAAGTGGATAAGCGATCAATTCTTGCAGTAAGAATAGCATTTATAGAAGAGTTCAGTTTAATGTTTTGGTTTTGTATGCTCCACTTACCATTTTTCTTTTCCAGAAGGCCGCTCTCTGTAAAATATTCAATAATCTGTTCAAGATAAAAAGGGTTCCCGTTGGTCATACGTTGTAAAAGTGCCAGGAAGGATTCCTCTAATTCTCCTTTTATTTGGTCTTCAGCAAAAGTTTTTACAGCTTCTGCCGAAAGAAGGTTAAGATCGACCTCCACGTAAGAGATGTTTTCCATCCTAAAAAAGCTCTGTTCCAGCATAAGCTTTCGAGCCCCTTCATCATTGTACCGGGAGGTAAGCAGGAAAAAGACAGGAAAATTTTTCGCTTTTTTGAGGAACTCCTGAAGAAAGGTAATTGAATCTGCATCATACCAATGAGCATCTTCAATCATCACAACCAATGGTTTGTGTTGGGATTGTATTAAGAAAAAGTTGAGTAAAGCTGAAAAAGTATTTCGATATCGACCTTTTGCATCAAGTTGCTTCCAAAGAGAATTTTCATAATCGATCCCTATCAAGCCGGCCAGTACTGTTTTAGTCCTGTTCAGTTCTGAAATAAATTCCGTTGGAACGATTGAAGAATTACGCATGGATTTCTCTAATAATTCTTCAAAAGCGGATTCAAAACTGAGCAGATTTGTTTGTTTGCTATTTTCCGGTGATTGTTGGAAGTAATTTTTTAAAAAATAAATAAAGGGATTGAAAGATTTTCTCAAAATCTGATCTGACTGACATACAAACCAGCTGATGTCTCCCAATTCTCCTAACTTCTTGTTCAATTCAAAAGCAATCCGGCTCTTACCTATACCAGCTTCGCCAAATACTACGGCTACTCCTGCAAATTCTTTTTGAAGAATAGGCAAGGCAAAGTTAAATAACTGCTCTAGTTCAGCTTCTCTTCCAACTAACTTTCCTGAAAAGAGAACCTCATTGGTTCGGTGGCCAATCAGGTGATAGGTAGGCATACTGTTTTCAAACCCTTTGTACTCAATATCTCCTCTGTGTTCAAAACGAAAATGCCTTTCTCTCTGTACTTCTTCATCTACCAGAATTTCCCCCCACGAAGCATTTACCATTAGGCGGGCAGCAAGGTTGATGTAATTTCCAACGGCTGCGTATTGGCACCTTTCCTCCCCTCCGATAATTCCTGTAAAAGCCATTCCCGAAGTAATGCCTATTTTGACATTTATCAGTTTTCCTATACTTTTTTCTTTTAGGCTGGATTGGATGGATGAAGCAAACTCTAATGCCCTTTTTATATTATTTTCGAATGCTACCGGAGCCCCAAAAAATACAACCATTACTCCGCCCTTGTCTCCAAAGTCGATTTCTTTGAAATACCCAGAGAAAACATCTGCTAAGTCGAGAATAATACTGGTGAATTCGAATAGTTCTTTGTGTTCCCGAGCTCCCTTGAAGGCTAAAAAAACAGATACGACCGGTCTGAACTCACCAGCCTGATCCAAATCCAGCACTTCTTTAGGTAAAAAATCCTCGGCTATGGTTCTTTGAAGATCGGGCTGGTGAATAAACTGACCATTGCTGGGAGGAGTATTTTTAGGGAGGTTATGAAACAAATAAAAACCCTTTTCCAGTTTTGTTAATTTCGTTTGCAATACTGTCGGCACAATGGTCTTATCAATAACAATCTCTCCCTCATTGGCAAAAGACTGACATTTTGCGCTGGAAAGAATGGGGTCTCCTCTAAAATAAAAAGCCTTTTTGTGATTGCCTACAATTCCCCATTTTACAGATCCCATAGAGATGCCAATTTTGATGCCAATTTTATAAATAGAAAGTGGTCCTTCATTCTCCCTTTCCAGATCAAAAAGGGTAATCAGATCAACAGCTGTATCAAGGACCTTCAAAATGATATCTTCCTCGCTTGTTCCAATTTCAAATATAGCCGTAAAAGCATCTCCTGCAAAATATGGAATAAACCCTCCTTTGAGGTACACATGGTGTACGAGTGGATCAAAAATTTTATTCAGATAATTAGATAACTTTTCCGCCCCTTCATTCCCTTGTTTCATCAAGCTTTCGGTAAGGAATGTAAAATTCGAAAGATCAATAAACATCGCTACCCCCGGAAATTCACCTTCCATATCGCGATTGCTCAACTTATCTTGGATAAACGTTGGTATTAATCTTCTCACGTTATTCTTTATTATACTCAAATAAATCTGATCCTTTTGCAAAGTTAGAGCAAATATACTTTAGTTATGTTCTATACTGAATCAATTATCACCACTTCTTCCCCGGGTACACCTTACTTAACATAAAATTAACAATAGAAACTCAATAAAATAAGTATTTTTGCGAACGAATTATAATAAAATTTCATATAAGCACCCGAACAAAATTAAGTACAACAAAATTTCGTTTCCTTTTCTCTTCAATTTCGTTGGAAAGCCTCGTCGTAGCTATGGCTACGTTTTCCGCCTCATTGAAGAAAAAAGGATTCCAAAATTTTTAGTTATACTTAATTTTGTTCAGGTGCTTAGCTTTAAAAAAGGCAAATAAAATAAAATAATGAATAAATCAGTTGAAAAAACACGCTATAACGATAAAGAACTGTTTGAATTTCAAGAAATCATCAATGAAAAACTCAAAACGACTCGCCAACAACTAAATCTTATTGAAAATCAACTCGAAGAATTAGCTGATAACCCTGACATTAAAGTAAAAGGACTGGATGACGCAATCGGTACAGAGGAAAACGAACGATTAACGTCTATGGCCGCAAGGCTTCATAAATATATTAAGCATCTTGATAATGCTCTCCTAAGAATCAACAATAAAGTTTACGGTATTTGTCGTGAAAGTGGTAAGCTCATTTCCAAAGAACGCCTGAAAGCCGTTCCTCACGCTACTTTAAGTATTGAGGCTAAATTACACCGCAAAAGATAAGTACTTCACAAAACAAGCAGCCACCTGCTAAGTACGTTCGTCGCGACTGGCAGGAAATATTCTTCTTCGAGGGGCGTTCTTTTTTTGGAAACTTTAGTAAAAATTTCAAAAAAAGAATGCACTCAATAGAAAACACTACTCCCAGGTTATACGAATTACTTACGAGACAGCCTCATTATTCCTTAAATTGCTTAATTTTGTCTTCGAATATTTCAAGATGAGATTTATTCCTCTCCCCTGAGGACATTTTGTTTGGGCAATCTTCTGAACTCTATTAGAAAAAAAGTGTTTTTTTTAGTCAAGCTTACAAGATATAAACTTCTTTAGAATTGAGTAAAACAGCAAAAATTATAACGATTGTCCTGTTGGTCCTTATATTGGATCAATCATTAAAGATTTGGGTTAAGACCAACATGACCCTTACTGAATCATTTTATCTGTTAGGTATGCCGTGGGCGAGAATTTACTTTGTAGAAAATGAAGGGATGGCATTCGGCCTTACGTTTGGCGGAAATTATGGAAAGCTATTTTTGAGCTTATTCAGAATCCTTGCAGTAACTTTCCTATTCTATTATATAGGCAAATTAATTAAGATAGGTGCTCCGTTCGGCTTGCTGATCAGTTTTGCCTTAATTTTAGCTGGTGCAGTAGGAAACATCATCGACAGTGCTGTTTATGGCATGATCTTCTCCGCTTCCTGCAAAGATTGTGACCCAGCCGTTTTATTCCCGGATAGTGGGGGCTATGCTGGCTTTTTACATGGGAAGGTGGTTGATATGTTCTATTTCCCTTTGTTCAAGGGCACTTTCCCTGAATGGTTGCCGTTTTGGGGTGGAGAGCGCTATGAGTTCTTCCGTCCCGTATTTAATTTAGCGGACACTTCGATAACTATCGGTGTTCTGAGCATTCTTATTTTTCAAAGAAGTTTTTTCTCGGATAAAAATGAGTCTGCTGATGAAAAGACTTCAGAAATAGAAGAACCCTTACCTTCAAGCTCGAATGAAGCTGAAGATCAAGTAGATATTCCTACAAAAGGAGAGGGTGACTCAAGAGAATCAAACTTATCTATTGACTGATTTGGAATATTGAATAAATATTTTCATTCTTTCAATCTTCCTGATTTTCAGATGGAGACGATAAGAAGTTTTTGATGGCAAAACGCACTTTTCCAAGTTTCGCATAGTCAATACTGTATTTGACAAATTTCCCCTCGCGATCTGTTTTTACTATACCCGCCCTGCGTAAAATGCGAAGATGTTGGGAAGTGATAGATTGCTCTAATTTGAGCGTATTGTAAATTTTATTTACCGGGATAGACTGGTGCTCATCTATAAATTCCAGTATTTTCATTCTCAATGGATGTGCCACAGCACGTAGCACCTCGCCAGAGTCTTTCAGCTTTTCTCTATCGAATAGCAGGTTTGTTTTTCTCATAGTTGCTTATGTAATCCAAGTTGCGGTAAAAAGGGTAACGGTTAACGGATAGTGTAAAAAACAGCTAGTGGAAAGCCTTTGAAAAGACATCTTATTCCGCAATAGTACCAGAAGGCCTTTATTAGTATTTCGTTTACCGTTGACCTTTCCCCGTTTAATCGCAACTTAAGTTATGTAGTATTATAACGTTTCCTATATAAGCAAAAATGGCTTTTTTTTATTCAATTTCAAAGAAAGGAAGAAAATTAAATAGGGCTATCTAAAAGTTAGTTTATCGCTATTGACAGCAAAATGTTAACTTGTGAGTTGCATTTTCTGAGAAAACGCAATGCCCAAATTAAATTATCTGACAAGAGCAGCACAACCTACATTCAGATAGCCCCACTTTTTTTTGAGTGTAACGCTGATTATTTAATCCGCAAGTTCTTCTACTAAACGAGAAATCTGAGATAACCTTTCTTTATCCAAAGAGTAGTAGATGAATTTACCTTGACGCTCAGTAATTACCACACCTGCTCTGCGCAGGATAGCCAAGTGTTGAGAAGCAACAGATTGTTCTAACCTCAACTTTACGTATATTTCTGTTACAGTCATTTTATCACTTTCTTCCAACAAATTAATAATTTGCTGGCGCAGCTTATGATTCACTGCTCTTAATACCAGTACTGCTCTACGCAATTCTGTGTAATCTAAATGAATATCGTTTTGCCCTTTTTTTAACACGATGCTTTCGTTTTCTTGTTTTCTCATAATACGTTTTTTTCAGAATTGTTTTATATTCCTATTCCCAAAAACCATACCAAATAGTCATATTATACTTTTTTCCACCCTTAACTAACTTAATAGCTTATAAAAATAATAAAAAAAATATTGTAATTCCACTATCGAAGGAAAATTTTCAAATAATAATAAACAAATCAAGAACCCTTTAAAACTTTTAGTTTTATAAACAATAAAAAGTAAGTGAGATGTCGTTTTTTATAGGCGTGCCCTGAAAGATTGGTTATTAGAGTTCGTTCTTTGACAAATTGTGTGGAGTTTATCCTGAAATAGTTCTTATGGGCAAGAAAGGGACTTTAAGTTCCACTCTGCATCTTGTACTAGGACTAAAGCCCCGATAAATCATAACACTACACCTGGCGTTAAAGCACCCGGCAAAAAAACTTAAGTTGACGACATTGGGCTGGAGGCTACAGCCATTCCCTGATTGCAAACCAATTTCCTGCCTTTTTTGCTCAAAAAACGATTTTGGCTCTAGATGATTTCATTTTGTCGCTGTTCTTGAGAAGGTGTTTTCTTTATAGAGAGGCACGCAGTAGCGTGCCTCTCTATAAAGAAAACACCTTCTCAAGAACAGCGACAAAATGAAATACACTCTATCGGAGAAACTTCTTAGGTGTCGTAATATTAGGTGCTTTAAAATATGTAGGTTCAAAAAAAGCTACAGACTCAAAGCGCTTTTCTTGAAACGCCTCAAGCACCTCCGGCAGTAGATAACTGGCCCTGCATTGATAATCCCTGAATATAAAAAAAGAACTGGAGACAATATTTTTGAACTTTGAAGAACCATTCCCCTGAAAAACGATATACCTCTCGAGGTCCTTCCATTCTGAAAAAGACTGCTCATCGAGAACTTTTGCCTGAAGGGGTTCTATTCTTTTGCCGTTTTTATCATAAACGGAGCAGTAAACTTCCATCCTTCGAGCGTCTATCATTGGGCAATAGAGAAAATCCAGCTTGTCTTGATCCTCTACGGCAGCTATTGCAAGAGATCGCAGGGTATCTACTCCGATCAGGGGTATATTAAGTGCATAGCAAATTCCTTTTGCAACAGAAGTGCCTACTCTAAGTGCAGTATAAGATCCCGGCCCCTGGCTTACGGCAACACAACCAATCTGATCAAGACGAATATTACTAAGCTCTAGGGCCTTCTCGATCAGTAAGGTAATCGATTCTGTGTGAGAGTAAGGAATCTCCTCTTCTACCTCACACAGCATCGTATTTCCCTGAGCAATACCGATGGAGCATCGGTCAGTAGCACTTTCAATCAACAAGAAAAAAGCCACAATTCTATTTAGTTAAGATTTTTTCGTACTGCTCTTTATCATTCAGGATTTCCACAGCTTCACTGATTTCTTTATCATTACGCAAGCCGATCTTTATTTTTCCTTCTTCATAATAAAACCTTCCAATGATTTCTTTTTCAATCAGGTCTTCGATTCCTTCTTTATTTTTGAGGAGTTCAGCTTTTTTCTCCTGAGAGATTTCTTTTCGGATTGCTTCTATGTTATCCTTTATTTTTTCATCAAATCCATCCTTTTCTGCATTTTCCATTAACGTTTTCAGTGCTTTTTCAGAGGCAGTACTAAACGCATATTCCTTTTTTTCCAAAAAAGAAAGAAATGCATCAAAATCTGTAAATTGGTATTCTTCTGGTGAAGCAACGGCTTCTAAGTTCAGGCAGTATTCCGTAACGAAATCGAATATTAGGTTTGCCTTATCAAGGTATTTAATAATTTCTATATCCGTATAAGAAGGAAGATTAACGTCCGGCTTAACGCCTCCACCGTCAAGTACTTCTCTACCGTTTCTAGTAGTAAAAACGGCCCGGTCACCATCGGGAATGTCAACAGGTTCCCCTCCATCATAACGCACACTCTGGATACAGCGACCGCTTGGAATGTAATATTTAGCGGTAGTCAGCTTTAGTTTGGAGTTATAGCCAATATCTTTGGTATTCTGAACAAGTCCTTTCCCATAAGATCGCTGCCCCAGCAGCACAGCTCTGTCATAATCCTGCAGTACTCCCGATACAATCTCAGAAGCCGAAGCAGAACTTTTATTGATCAGAACTACTACGGGAATTTCTCCATTTACGGGATTACCTCTGGTAGCAAAGCTTCTGTCTTCTTCTTTTAATTTTCCGCGGGTAGTAACGACCAGTTCACCATTTGGGATGAAAACGTTAGAAACATTAACTGCTTCAGAGAGCAATCCTCCACCATTTCCTCTTAGGTCAAGAATAACACCTTTCATATCTTCATTTTCCTTAAGCAGGTCCCTGACAGCATTGCCTACATTCCTTCCTGCTTCTCTTGTAAACGTAGTCAACGCCACATAACCCACATTTTCTCCGACCATTCCGGAGTAAGGAACATTAGGAATTTTTACTTCCCCTCTCACTAGTTTAATATTGATGGGTTTATCTTCCCCCATTCGCTCAATAGTAAGATCTACTTCAGTGCCTGGAAAACCTTTTAATAAGTTTCCAATATCTTCTCCGCTCTTGCCTTCCAAGGAACGACCATCAATTTCGATCAGGACATCTCCTGCTTTCAGGCCAGCATTTACAGCCGGGCTATCTTTGTAGGGTTCTGTAATTAAAATGCGATCACCGATTTTTCTGACTTGAGCTCCAATACCATTGTATTTCCCTTCCGTCATATAGCGATAATTTTCTATTTCTGACTCAGAGATATAATTCGTATATGGATCCAAGGACTCTACCATGGCATCTACTCCTGTACGCATCAATTTAGCAGGATCAAGTTCATCTACGTAGTGGCTATTAAGCTCCTTATATAAATTTGTAAAAATTTCAATATTCTTGGCTATTTCAAAATACTTATTGAAATCCGTTTTTACAAATGCCAAACTTACTCCGGCCACAAGAACGATGGCTGTAATCTGAAAGGTTTTCTTAAACTTGCTCATATCAATATTTTTATAAGTAACGACTTTTTTGATAATATGGTCTTTTTTTTATAGACTTTATTATGAAATACAGCGATTCTCGCTTTGAAAAATAGTTCTTTGACAAATTGTGTGGAACTTCAAAATAAACGCGCCTACGGCGCGAAATTCCTTTGAGATGGAGGCCGAAAGGGCGTAAATTTGGTTTGGGATTTCCAAAACGAGAATTACCGTCTGAAATAGTTTTACAATCAAAAAAGGAAGCTTTTGGTTCCAAACAAAAAATAACTTCATCCTAATAGCCTGGATTATTACGGCAAGGATAAGATACAGCGAGGAAGCAAAAGACGCCTTTTTTTGCCATAAAAACTATTCCAAACCAAGTCTGTTAATCGTTTGCCCTTAACCGTTCTCCGTTAACTCGCAACTTACTCCAGAAATGCTTTAATCTCTTTCAGTAATGCGTCAGGGGCTTCTGCATGCACCCAATGCCCGGAATCCGGAATGGTGATCAATTGACTATGGGGAAAACATTTCTGTATATCTGAAAAATCACTTTCGCTGACATAATTCGATCGTCCGCCTCTGATAAAGAGTGTTTCTCCTTCGTAAGGATGCACGCATTCAAGCCCGGCTAAGATGTTTGAATAATCTTGATGAATCGCCTCCAGGTTCATCTTCCACCGGAAGCCACCTGTTTTTTGACGACTTAGATTTTTTAACAAAAATTGCCTTACTCCTGGTTCATCAATATATTTTGCCAATACACCTTCAGCTTCTCGGCGATCCTTTATCAAATTCAAATCGACGGCAAAAAGAGCTTCAAATATTTGAAAGTGATTGCCAGTATAAGCCTTTGGAGCGATGTCAATGACAATGAGTTTTTCCACCTGATCCGGATGCGCAAGCGCGTATTGCATAGCCGTTTTACCCCCCATAGAATGCCCTAGAACGAAGGAATGGTGAATCCAGTTCTTTTCAGCAAATTCATTTAGATCATCTGCCATTAAAGGATAACTTATGGAAGGCAAATGAGGCGACTTACCGTGATTGCGCTGATCGATCAAATAGACCATGTAGTCATCGGAAAGTTTTCGGCCAATTGTCTGCCAATTGTCTAACATACCAAAAAGCCCATGTAAAACCATTAAAGGTTTTCCCGTTCCAAGAATTTTATGATTAAGATTCAATTTCTAAATATTTTTACACACTTTGAAGTTGTTCCAAAAGTAGCCTGTTGCGCATGGTAAGGAAGTTCTGTTTGCATAGATACTCGCTTATTGGATTTTTCTTCGAAAAAATCCAATAAGCGACCATCTATATAATAAAATAGTTCTTTGACATAAATTGTGAAAGAACGAATAAAATTAACCTTATAGAGAAAATGCACTGCTTTTGACGACTTCTTTAAAAAAATTTTAGTTCTTTTTGAAGATTAAAGAAAATTTGGTTCAAACTGTTTAGAATATCTGCGTTACTTTTGCATTCTAGTATTATTA
Organism: uncultured Saprospiraceae bacterium; assembly: GCA_964537285.1. GTDB lineage: Bacteria > Bacteroidota > Bacteroidia > Chitinophagales > Saprospiraceae > CAZHZT01. The sequence continues at coordinate 52,575 of CAZHZT010000011.1, forward strand.
TTTCTATTAACCCAATTTAAGTAGTTCACGGAATTAAACTACATAACCATATGATGCTATTTTGCGCTGACTCTGCGTTGCTCAAAGCCTTGCTTAACAAGGGCTAAGCGCGGTTTTCGCGCCTTGATTCAGCGCAAAATAGCTATCATCTGTTTGGTAGCCCAATTCCGTGAACTACTTAAAACCATAATCTTAAAAAGATTTTTTGTTCTTTGGTAGAAATTCTACGCAATTTGTCAAAGAACGAGATATTATAAAGCCTGTTATACTAATGAGACTAAAGAGGTATACTTTTTTAAAAGTTTTTCTATTTGTAGGAATTGGATTTTTTCCCGTAATTCTTTCTGCGCAGAGCGCAGATGAGCTCTTGGAAGAATTACAACAAACAAGTGATGTTCCTACGCAAATCATTCTTAACTATCAATTAGCAGAAACTTACTTAAACAGTAGAGATTACAAATCTGCTCAACGATACGGTAAAGAATCTTTCCGGCTCGCAGAAGCAATTGGTAAAAACAGCTCTGCAGCTCAAGCTGCATTTTTACTTGGAAGAATTTATATAAAAGACAGAAATGACCGAAATGCAGATGTTTGGTTCGAAACAGCCTACAAATCAGCTAAGGCAGCCAATGACGCTGATCTTATGATCAAAAGCGTGGTTCAGCGAAGTAGAATCGCAAAAAGTAAACGAAATTTTAGGGATGCTTATAATATTGTTTCCACTGCCTTTGAATATTTTAGTGAAAGGGGAAAAAGTATCAGTGAACTGGAGCAGCAATACGATATCCAAAGAAATGAGTTAGCTAAAGAAAAAACTAACCTTGAAAGAGAGATAAAAGCATTGGCTCAAGAAAGAGATCAACTCGCTGAATCACAACAAATATTAGTAAAAGAAAAGAAAAAAGTAGAGCGCCAAATCTCCAGAAAAGAAGAAGAACTGGCCACAGTTGCTGAAGAAAAAGAAAAAGCAGAAGAAGTTGCTCGTGAAAGGCAGCAAGAGGTGAGGGAACTTACCAGAGAAAAATTAGAAGATAAAGCTGTACTGGAGGCCACCAGAGCGGATTTAGAGGAAGAAAAACGGATTAAAACGGAGCTGGAGCTCGAAAAGGCGGGATTAGAACTCCAAGCGGCTAATCGTAGAATACTGATTATTATCCTCATATCCCTTGCTCTTTTTATTCTTGGCATGACTTTCTTCATTTATCTAAGATATAGGGCAAAAAAACGAACCACTGATATTCTCTCCGAGAAAAACGTCATCATCGAAAATGAGCGCAAACGTTCTGATGATCTTTTGCTCAATATTCTCCCTATCAATATTGCCAATGAACTTAAGGAGACAGGAAAGGCCGCCGCTAAACGCTACGAAAATGCCAGTGTTCTTTTTACAGATTTTAAAGACTTCAGCCGGATTTCTGAAAAACTTACTCCCGAACAATTAGTAAGCGAACTAGATTATTGCTTCAAGGGCTTTGATGCCATTATTGAAAAATACGATATAGAGAAAATCAAAACCATCGGTGATGCTTATATGTGTGCCAGTGGCCTTAGTGACCGGCGTTCTTTGCCGCTGAATATTGTTAGTGCTGCCCTTGATATGCAGCAATTCATGAGAGAATACAAACGCGAAAGGATCCGAAGAGCTCTGCCTTACTTTGAAGCCAGAATAGGTATCCATACAGGGCCAGTTGTTGCGGGAGTCGTTGGTACTAAGAAATTTGCCTATGATATCTGGGGACCTACCGTTAATGTCGCTGCCAGAATGGAATCAAAATGCGAAGTCGGAAAGGTAAATATTTCGGATAGCACTTTCAGGCAAGTGAAATATAAATTCAATTGTATTCCTAGAGGAAAAATTGAAGCTAAAAATGTAGGGTTCATTGAAATGTATTATGCTGAGACGCGAATTTAATGTGCTCGTTATGTAGGCATTTTCGAAGGAGAAGTTATTTTTGGAGAGAGGCAGTGGCATGACTCTCTCCAAAAAAATTACCCATCTAAGACACCCGCAGAATTATTTTATATAAGAACCTATAAATCAGAAACTTACGAATGAGCTTTCACCTAGTGTCGAAGTTTGAACCTACCGGGGACCAACCTACTGCAATCGCTCAACTTGTAGAAGGTGTTAAGAAAAATGAAAAAGCACAAGTATTACTTGGGGTAACCGGATCGGGTAAAACTTTCACTATTGCTAACGTCATTAAACAGTTAGATCGCCCAACTCTGATCATTACTCATAATAAAACCCTGACAGCACAGCTTTATGGCGAATTCAGGGAGTTTTTTCCGGAGAATGCTGTTGAGTACTTCGTTTCTTATTATGATTATTACCAACCTGAAGCTTATATTCTCTCTTCGGATACCTATATTGAAAAAGACCTTTCAATTAATGAAGAAGTAGACAAACTACGTCTTAGAGCTACATCAAATCTATTGTCAGGAAGAAGAGACATTATCATTGTTGCTTCTGTTTCTTGTATATATGGTATGGGTAATCCCGAAGATTATAAATCTGGTATCATTAGAGTTTACAATGGATTGGTTGTTTCGCGCAATACCTTTCTATACAAGCTTGTAGAAAGCCTGTATTCAAGAACGGAAGTCAAGTTTGACAGAGGTACCTTCAGGGTAAAAGGAGATACAGTAGATATTAACCTCCCTTATGTAGATTATGGCTACAGGATCACTTTCTTTGGAGATGAAATTGAAAGTATTGACCAAATAGACGTAGAAACGGGGAAGCGCATCCAAAGTATGGAAAACGCGGCTATTTTTCCGGCAAATTTATACGTAGCTCCAAGAGAGAGAATACACGGTATTCTTCGAGAAATTGAAGATGAACTTTATGCCCAGGAGAAATACTTCGAAAAAGAAGGCCGTGTGTTGGAAGCGAAAAGAATTAAAGAACGGGTTACCTTCGATTTGGAAATGATGAAAGAATTGGGGTATTGCAATGGAGTTGAAAACTATTCGCGCTTTTTTGACGGCAGAGAGCCTGGTACCCGTCCATTCTGTTTACTCGATTATTTTCCGGATGACTTTCTAATGGTCATAGACGAAAGCCATGTTACCTTACCTCAAATCAGAGGTATGTGGGGAGGAGATCGGGCACGGAAACTAAATCTCGTAAATTTTGGATTCCGTCTGCCAAGCGCAATGGATAACAGACCTTTGAATTTCAATGAATTTGAGGAACTCATTAATCAGGTCGTATACGTGAGCGCCACTCCAAGTGATTATGAACTGGAGCAAACAGAAGGTATTATAGTTGAACAACTGATCAGACCTACCGGGCTGCTTGATCCTCCTATTGAAGTAAGGCCCAGTATCAACCAAATAGATGATCTTTTGGAAGAAGTCAATCTAAGAATTGAAGTTAAAGAACGCGTTCTAATAACCACTCTTACCAAAAGAATGGCAGAGGAATTAACAAAATACCTTACCAAACTCAATGTGAAGTGTCGATATATTCACTCTGAGGTAGACACATTAGAAAGGGTCCAAATCCTTAGGGACTTGCGACTGGGGGAGTTCGATGTATTAATCGGAGTTAACTTGCTCAGAGAAGGTTTGGACTTACCGGAAGTTTCTCTGGTAGCCATTTTAGATGCAGATAAAGAGGGGTTCCTAAGAAATGCCCGATCATTGACTCAAACAGCGGGCAGGGCAGCTCGAAATGCAAATGGCTTAGTTATTTTCTATGCAGATTCCATTACAGATTCTATGCAGCAAACTATAGACGAAACGAATAGAAGACGAGCGAAGCAAATTGCATACAACGAAAAACACGGTATTACACCAAAAACAGTATTTAAATCAAGAGAGGAAATACTCAATCAAAGATCAATATTAGATGTGCGCGGTGAAATGTCAAAAGCCTATATTGATCCGGAAAAGCCTTCTATTGCAGCTGATCCTGTAATCGGTTATATGACGAGAGACCAGATCGAAAGAACAATGGAAGAAACCGAGAAAAAAATGAAAAAAGCGGCTAAAGAATTAGATTTTATAACTGCTGCCCAGTATAGGGATGAGCTTACTGCATTGAAGAAAAAACTTAGAGAGACGGTATAAAAAATGGAACTTCAAAATGATAATCCTTTCAGCCACAAGAGCATTCAAGGCTTATCATTTTGAAGTTCCACACAATTTGTCAAAGAACGTTTTTTATACCGTCTCTCTAATTAACCCTTTCCCAGGTCTGGGTTTTAAAAAGCCCCCAGAAATACCCTCTTACCTTCAATACTTCTTTCTCTTCGTTTTCTACCCAGATTTTACAGCGGAAGGATTGATCTCGCTCCGGATCGTATACTTCTCCTCCGCTCCAGTAAGAACCATCTTTTTCCAGGTCATTAATAATTTCCATTCCGATGAAAGGCTGGTTTTTCCATTTTCCACTACAATGATCACATATTTCTTTAGGATCATCAACAAGAAGTTCAATAATTTTTCCGAACAACTTATTCCCTTCCTGATAAATTTTAATCATTGCTTTCGCTTCACCTGTTTCATGATCGAAAGACTTCCACATTCCCAGCGGGCTTTGGGCATTGATATCGAAAGATACAATCAGGTAAAAAATAATGAAAGCAGTAAAATGTTTGTACAAAAATTTTAAATTAATCATAATTATTATGGTTTATTCAGCAATTATCGTTCTGGAAATCCAAAACCAAATTTACGCCACTTCGCGGCGATATTTTCTTTTGAGGGAGGCCGAAAGGGCTATTTTGCTTCGCAAAATAGCCCTTTCGGCCTCCCTATCAAAGGAATTTCGTGCTGTAGGCTCGTTTATTTTTGAAAGCGAGAATCGCTGTGGTTTATTAGACTTTATTCTAAAGCAGAAGGATGCCAGAAGAGCGTTTCGAAATTCTTTACTTTATTATCGATTATTTCTACTGATTCTTGTTGCAATAGTTCGGCCATCATAGTAGGTGAAGGAAAATGATTCCGTCCTGTAAGTTCTCCTTTACGGTTTACCACTCGATGCGCCGGCACATCCATATCTGAAAAATTCACAGAATTATTTAATGCCCAGCCTACCATTCTGGCGGAACCGAGAGCCAGATAATCAGCAATTGCTCCATAAGTAGTAACTCTTCCAAATGGAATTTTCCTTACTATTTCATACACTTTATCATAATAGCTATCTTCTGCCATTTACTTTATATTTTTGATCTTGCAACTGGAAATTTACAGGAAAAAACAAGTAATTACTTATCCAGTTTTTGTTAATTTGTTAAAACAAGTAGAAATGCTAAAGAAATCCGTACTTGCTTCATCTATTTATAACTTAACAGACGCCAGGTATTTTTCAGCCTGGGAAGTAGAATGGATTGGATTCAATCTCGACAAAGAACGACCACCTTTTATTGACCCACTGCAACTAAAGGCCATTATAGAATGGATTGAAGGGCCAAAAATAGTGGGCGAATTTGGGGGTACTGATATTGATCAAATCACGAAATTAGCTTCCGAGCTAAATATTAGCGGCATTCAAATAAACACTTTTTTCCCCATTGATCACTTAAAAAAGTTAAAAACCTTAAACAAGGTTCTCTTTCAGGAAATCATAATTGATCCAACGACTGACCTAAGTGACATTGAGAATATTATTATTCAAAACAGTCCTTATGTAGATTTCTTCTTTTTCAACCTAGAAGCCAATGGTTGGCAATGGGCAGAAATAAATACCACCCATCCGGCTATTGTAAAGTGGCTAAATGCGCTTAGTGATTCAATTAAATACTACCTAAGCCTAAAGTTTAAAGTAAATGAATTGGATAGCATTATGAATACATTAAAACCTAACGGATTAAGCCTGTCGGGTGGAGAAGAAGAAATGATCGGATTTAAATCTTTTGATGAATTAGACGAAATATTTGAAGAGCTACAAATTGAGCAATAAACTTTATTCTGAAAAATAACCTACTACAAATATGAATCCAGGAATTAAGGTTTTTGCACCCGCGTCTGTCTCCAATTTAGCTTGCGGATTCGATATTATCGGATTAGCAATTGACGCTCCGGGTGATGAAGTGATTGTCAGATTCTCAGAGAAACCTGGCTTAGTTATAACCAAAATAACAGGTGCGAAAGGGAAGCTTTCTTCTGAAATTTCAAAAAATACAGCCGGATATGCAGCCCTTCAGTTACTTAAGCATCTTGGGAAAGAAAACCTCGGTATAGAAATGGAACTGCACAAAAAAATGGCCATAGGTACCGGTTTAGGATCCAGTGCTGCAAGTGCAGTGGCAGGCGTAGTTGCCGTAAACGAACTTTTAAAAAGACCCTTGGAGCGACGAGCTTTATTACCTTTTGCAATTGACGGAGAGTTTATAGCTTCAAAATCCAGACATGCCGACAATATTGCCCCTTCCCTTCTGGGAGGTATTGTATTCATAAGAGATCAAGCGACCCTAGATATACACAGAGTGCCTTCGCCAAAGGGACTCTATATAGTCGTTATATTGCCTCAGGTTCAAATATTGACATCAGAAGCCAGAAACATATTGAGTCCTACAGTTACTTTAAAAGCACACATTCAACAGTCAGCCAATCTGGGAGGATTAATTTTAGGTTTATATAATAGTGATTTAGGTTTAATTAGCAGATCTTTAAAAGATGTTATCATTGAACCTCAAAGAGCAAAATTAATCCCACATTTCTATGAGGTACAAAAAGCAGCCTTAGAAAAGGGAGCTTTAGGATGTAGTATTTCGGGTTCTGGTCCATCGATCTTTGCTTTATGTTCAAACAGTTTAGAATCAGAACAAGTAGCTAAAGCTATGGGAGCCGTTTACGAAGAGAATAAAATAGCTTATAAAACTTTCATTTCTCCGGTTAATAATACCGGTGCTCAATTAAAATAAATCTTTCTTTGACAAATTGTGTGGATTTTATCACCATTTATGTCAAAGAACCAAATAAATAATATGCAACTATACAGTACAAATAGTCCCTCAAAATTAGTTTCTCTCAGAGAAGCTTTATTTAAAGGTTTACCAGAAGATAATGGTTTGTACATGCCTAAATCTTTGCCTAAGCTTCCTGAGGATTTCATAAAAAACATAGAGCAATATAGTTTTCAGGAAATTGCTTTTGAAGTAGCACACGCAATAATACAGAATGCTGTACCAGTGGTTGATTTACACGAAATCATCAATAAAGCATTATACTTCCCTGCGCCCTTGGTAGAACTATCAGAAAACACTTTTATCCTCGAGCTTTTCCACGGACCATCTTTGGCATTTAAAGATTTTGGCGCCCGATTCATGGCTCAACTGATGCGTTTTTTTCTGGAAAAAGAAGAACAAAAACTAATCATATTAGTCGCTACATCCGGTGATACCGGAGCAGCTGTAGCTGCCGGCTTCCACAACACAGAGAACACAGAAGTCGTTATCCTATACCCTAGCGGTAAAGTTTCAAAGATCCAGGAAAAGCAACTAACTACATTTGGAAACAACATTCATGCTCTAGAAATAAAAGGCACATTTGACGATTGCCAAAAACTGGTCAAACAAGCTTTTTTGGACAAAGGGCTCACAAGTACAGTTCGGATCAGCTCTGCTAATTCCATTAATATTGCCCGACTCATTCCCCAATCATTTTACTATTTCGAAGCCTTCAAACAAATTCCTGATAAGTCGAAGAAGAACATCTTTAGTATTCCCAGTGGAAATTTTGGAAACCTTACAGCCGGTCTGTTTGCAAAAAAACTTGGCCTCCCTATTCATCACTTCATAGCAGCAGTCAATCAAAATAGTGTCATCCCTGAATACCTTAGGACGGGGCTATTCATCCCCCGTCCATCCACAAGAACCCTATCAAATGCTATGGATGTAGGGAACCCATCTAACTTTGCCCGCATGAAGGATCTTTATTGTTCCACGTGGAACAATTTGAAAAAAGATGTCTCAGCCTATTCAATATCAGAAAAAGAAACGATGAACACACTTTCAAAAGTTCATCAATCAGAAAACTACCTGCTTGACCCCCACGCTGCTGTCGGACTAAAAGCGTACAACAAATACAAAGCAGAAAAAATAGACACCTATAACGGTATAATATTAGGAACAGCTCACCCAGCTAAATTCACCAGTGAAATTCATTCATTCGCACCTGATATCACCATTACCTACCCAAGAGTATTAAAGGAAGTTCAGGAAAAACAAAAAGAGGCGTTATTAATGGATGCGGAATTCAGCAGGCTAAAAGAATACATTCTGGAGAAATTCAAGCATACATAAAGACTATCTGATAAAAGTTGCGATTCATTCAAATGAAGCTAAATCGTCAGGAATTTGTTTCAGAACGTTGCCTATCGGTTCCGTTTCTCACAACGTTTCCTTTTCACCATCATACATTGCAAGTTAGATTAGCTATTTTGACAAATAAATGCAAAAATGTTCCACGTGGAACATTTTTGCATTTACTTAATTAATAATACTATTGTATTTTTGACAAATTTTGTGACTATTCAACTATTGCATTTTGGCATTAAGTAGTGTACGGAACTAAACTGTATAAACTATCGATGCCCTTGGCAGGAAGGTTTTTGAGTTGGAGGTCGACACTTTTTTGGGATTTTTCGAAGAAAAATCCCAAAAAAGTGTCGACCTCCAAGCAAAAAATGCTTCTAAAGAGGACAAAGATTATTTATATAGTCTATTTCCGTGAACTACTTAACCCACTGAATAGAATTAACTGTATTTTAATAATAAAAAAATTAACAATGAGAAGATTTCTACTACCGATTGCGCTCCTGCTTTTAATGGCATATACTTTATCCGCCCAAACCGAAAACACTAACCAGAACAAATTTCGCCAACTCGGACAGGAACTACCAACTCCTAATATTTACCGAACTGCCTCCGGAGCACCGGGGCATCAATACTGGCAACAAAAAGCAGATTATTCAATTAAGGTAAAACTCGAAGACGAAACTCAAAAAATCTATGGTGAGGAAACAATAACCTACACAAACAACTCTCCTGATGTTCTGCAATATCTTTGGCTTCAATTGGATCAAAACAGAAGAGAAAAAGATTCTGACGCGAGAAAAATTTCAACCATGCGCCTATCTGAAAGTATGTCGAGCTGGAATCTAAATGACCTTTTCTATGACTTTGACGGCGGATTCAAAATTGATTGGGTAAAATCATCAGATGGCAAAGACCTCCCTTTTACGATCAACGGAACAATGATGCGCGTAGATTTAGAGGAAGCTCTTCAGCCTGCAAAAAGTTATTCCTTTAAAATAAAATGGTGGTACAATATCAATGACCGCATGAAAATTGGAGGTCGTTCAGGATATGAATATTTTGAAGAGGACGATAATTACCTTTATACTATAGCTCAGTTTTTTCCTCGCATGTGCGTCTATAATGAAATAGAAGGATGGCAACACAAGCAGTTCCTCGGAAGAGGAGAATTTACGCTCCCATTCGGTGATTATGAAGTTGAAATTTCTGTGCCGGATGACCATTTTGTTGCGGCCACAGGAGAAATGCAAAACATTAAAGAAGTACTTACAAGTGATCAAATCAAAAAATTTGATAAAGCCAAAAATGCTTCCTCCCCAGTGGTTATTGTAAGCGAAGAAGAAGCAATTGATAACGAAAAGGAAAAATCATCGAATTACAAAACATGGAAGTTTAAAGCCGAAAATGTAAGAGATTTTGCTTTCGCTTCTTCAAGGAAATTTATTTGGGATGCCATGGCTGTGAAAATGAGCGACGGGAGAAACGTCCTGGCAATGTCAATGTATCCTAAAGAAGGGAACCCTCTTTGGGGAAAATATTCTACTAAGGTAGTAGCACACACCTTAAAATGGTACTCACACTACACATTCGACTATCCCTACCCTGTCGCTTGGTCTATCCATGCAAACAGAATCGGAATGGAATATCCTATGATCTGCTTTAACGGAGGAAGACCTGAAAAAGATGGTACTTACTCCGAAAGAACAAAGTATGGAATGCTTGGTGTAATCATTCACGAAGTAGGCCACAATTACTTTCCTATGATCGTTAACTCAGATGAAAGACAATGGACATGGATGGATGAAGGCTTAAATACTTTTGTCCAATTTCTTACCGAACAACAATGGGAACGTAATTACCCCTCCAGAAGAGGTTCCGCCCATAAAATTGTGGACTATATGAAAGGAGATAAATCTAAAATCTCTCCTATTATGACGAATTCTGAATCAATATTTCAGTTCGGAAATAATGCATATGGAAAACCTGCTACAGCACTTAATATTCTGCGCGAAACAATTATGGGCAGAGAATTATTCGACCATGCATTTAAAACATACGCCAATAGATGGAAATTCAAACATCCCTCTCCTGCGGACTTCTTTAGAACTATGGAAGACGCCTCAGGCGTCGACCTGGACTGGTTCTGGAGAGGATGGTTTTATACAAACGACCATGTAGACCTGGCTATTAAAGATGTTAGATGGATGCAATTGAATACTAAAGAACCGGATGCAGAAATGGCATTTAAACGAAATGAAATGGAGCAAAGCCCAAAAAATATTTCCATAATCAGAAATGCCGAATCCATCGCTCAGACACAAGACGAGATAGATCCTACTCTAAAAGATTTTTATTCATCCTATGATCCTCTTCAGGTAGATGCTATAGATAAACAGGAATACAACAGATACTTGAATAGCCTGACAGAAGAAGAAAAGAAGATGATGGAAAGCAACTATAATTTCTATGAAGTAACAGTAGAATGTGTTGGGGGGCTAGTCATGCCTGTTATTCTAAAATTTGAATTCGTTGATGGTGATGAAGAATTACATCGTATCCCTGCAGAAATTTGGAAAATGGGCCAAAAGGAAGTTAGCAAGGTATTCCCAACCCAAAAAGAGATCAAAAGAATAATTCTTGATCCTTATATCGAAACAGCTGATGTGGATACCTCAAACAACTACTTCCCTCCGCAAAATCAAATGTCTAGATTTGAACTATACAAAAGAAACAGAAATAGAAGCAGTGAAAATCCAATGCAACGCGCTAAAAGACTAAAGGAAATGGAAGGGTCGAATTAATAATCTTCGCTCTTTGACAAATTGTGTGGAATTTGTCAATTCGCGGCGATATTTTCCTTAGAAAGAGGGCGAAAGCGCGTTTATTTTTCAAAGCGAAAATCGCTGAAAGAGCTATAATCTTATATCCAACAATAGACTTTTTCTTAAATTTTTACTAAAAGTTTAAGAAAAGGTTCTAGATGATTTCCTCTGACATGAACTGACTAAGAAATTCTTCAAGATAATTATTGAATTCTGCCGGCTTTTCCATCATGGGCGCATGACCGCACTCATCAACAAAATGCAAAGTGGAATTCTTTATCAACTCATGAAACTTCTCTCCTACAAAACTAGGAGTAACATTATCCTGAAGCCCCCATATCAATAAAGTAGGAACCTCAATCTTGTGTAACTTATCCGCTAGATTATGCCTTACCGCAGATTTTGCAGTAGCAATAATCCTTATCGCTTTATTGCGATCATTTACAATATCAAAAACTTCATCAATTAATTCTTTAGAAGCTACTTCAGGGTCGTAAAAAGTAGCTTCCGTCTTTTGCTTGATAAAGTCATAATTACCTCGCTTTGGAAAAGTGGAACCAAGGGAGTTTTCAAATAATCCCGAACTACCTGTAAGCGTAATAGACTGAATCCTCTCCTCGTAGGCAAGCGCATACAAAAGTGCAATATGCCCACCAAGAGAATTCCCAAGAACATTGACCTTGTCGTATTTCTTAAATTCAACAAACTGGGCAACATAGTCCACCAATCCTGAAACAGATACTTTCCGAATTGGTAATTCGAATATAGGAAGAAGAGGAACAATAACATTATAACGCTTCCCAAAATAATCGATTATTCCGCCGAAGTTACTGAGGGCTCCAAATAGTCCATGCAACAACATCAAATTAAGCTCCCCGCCTTTGGTTTCGATGTACTTATAATTCCCCTCTTGTTTTATGTCAAATTCCATTTATTCTTTGAAATTATTTCTCCTGATCGAACTATATCAGACTTGTTCTACAACTGATTAATGATTAATCAGCTGTAGAAAAAATCTATTATCTTAGTTCGCAACTGAATTTATTTAATTAAGAGTTTTTTCTTTTACTTATCTCTAAAAACACTTAACTGACTTTTTTCTGAAATACTTATGAGCAAGAAGATCCTCCCAGGTCCCGAACGGCACATTAACCTCGCCTTAATAGCTCAAGTAATTAGGCTACGGCCATTCCTTGATTTAGAGTCAGAACCCTTTCTTTTTTGGTCATAAAACTATTTGAGAATAAAGTCTGATTACTAGCACGTAAATTTAAGAAAAATATTTTCCCGCTTAAAGAATTAAACTCCAATAGTTTTTAGCTTTCTCTAATTATTCGGGAACACTTAAAATGTTACGTTCTTTGCCAAATTGTGTGGAACTTCAAAATGATACGCCTTGAATGCCCTTGTGGCTGAAAGGTTTATCATTTTGAAGTTCCATTTCTCACAATTTATGTCAAAGAACTAAATGTTAATAACCATGTGGATAAAAAACACATTCCCACTAAAACCTATCTACTATTTATATAATATGAAGACAAATTCCGGAAATGAAAATACCAAATTTCTTAGGAATTATTCCTATTAAATTCAATTAATTAAAACAAAACACATAAACAACTGAAATACAATAACTTAAACCTGTAAGTTTTTAAAATTAATTACTTTTCGAGTATTTAAATGATGCCGGATAAATAAAATTATTGCTAACATAATCAATGCTAATCCTTGATGAATTACACCAAATGCGATCGGAATACGCCCAATACTATTGATTACAGTTAAAATTCCTAAGCAAATTTGAATTACCAACACAATTACTAACAAAAGCCTGCTCAATCTCAAGGGGTTAGTCATAGAAACCTTCCCAATATCAAAGAAAAATTTAATAATAACAGCTACCAGAAGATAGGCCGTGAATCTGTGAAAAACCTGAACCCAGGCTTTTACAGCAGCCGATGGTTCATAGTTAATAATGGCATCTACTGTAATTCCTGAAGAATCATTTAAAGCCCTAAAAAAGCCATCAGCCTGTATAAAAAATGGGTAGTGAGGGTGTACCAAACCAGCCTTCATTCCGGCCATCAAGCCTCCAAATAAAATTTGAATAATTAAAATCCCCAACACCCAGTTAGAAAACCTCCTTACGGGAGCATATTCTGGATTGTAAGCAGGTTCCTGGGATGCCTTTAAGTAAGTGACAAACAGATACCCGAAAAGGCTTGTGGCTATGCCTAAATGAATAACAAGTTTGTACGCGCTTACCCAGGTTCTTTGATCGTTGTTCAAACCACTGGCTACCATTATCCAACCAAAAGTAGCCGCCGTAGCAGCCAGCAGGAAAACAATGCCCAATCTTTTCAGTAAGCTCGCGGATATCATCTTCTTATAAAGGAAATAGACTAAAGGAATTGCAAATACAAATCCCATCATTCTTGCCCAAAGCCGATGGAAATATTCCCAGAAAAAAATTACCTTAAACTCTTGCAACGACATGTCTGCGTGGAGAGATGAGTACTGCTTATTTGCCGCCTCTTTGTATTTATCAAATGCTATTAGCCATTCCTCTTGATTCAGTGGTGGAAGCGTTCCCTGTATCACGGCCCACTCAGTAATCGATAAACCGGAATCTGTTAACCTCGTAACTCCTCCGATAAAAACCTGACCAAATACTAAAACTACTCCCAATAACAGCCAAGTCCGAACTACTCGCGGTGCCAGTATAGTACGCTTATTATCCTCAATTTTTCTATCAATGATTACCTGATTCATTTATCTTTTTTACAACTAACACTAACGATAAAATATCTGTTATAAATCAGACCTTATTTTGAATAAATCTAAATAAAAATTCATAAACTCCCTTTTTCCACATATCTATAATAATAAATAATAGATTTTAAAAATTTTTTTATCCTTCTTATTATCATCAGTCGTGTTAACTATGTGCAAAAAAAATGTAAATAAAATGAAAATATATTTTTACATAAACTACAAACGTCTTGTCCACGATAATTAACAACCTAAGAACTTTATAATGAACGGATTGATTATTTCTTCACATAATATTGCAGAGCTATGCTAACATTGTTGAAAACTTCAGACCTACGTTAATAAGCATGCAAGCGATGTTTATTTATTAACTGTATGTAAACAATTTTGAAGCTTTTCCCGCTTTCATTGGAATACCCACCCATCAATTGTTAGTAGTTGTTGACATATGCACGCCTTATTCCACACCTTTCCACTTGTTTACTCGCTAAATTCACATGAATTAATTCCTATAAATTAAAATTACAAAATAATTAGCTCAGGTTTTTCATGGTATTAATTTATTGTTAATAATCTGTTGAAATCTTATACTACCCAATCTTAACTTCTTAATATTGTAGCTCTTTATAAAAACGTATTCAACAAAAAGGCGTTTCTAGTGAATTGTAATTGTGGAAAATCCTGATTCCGGATAAGTGGATTATAACTTGTATAAAAATGAGAGTAGTTATTCAAAAGGTAGAAGAAGCAAATGTTAAAGTTGATGGTGAAATTGTAGGAGCAATCAATAATGGCTTAATGATTCTGCTGGGAGTAGAGGATAAGGACGGCCCCGAAGACATAGAGTGGTTATCAAAAAAAATAGTGAACCTGAGGATCTTCCTTGATGAAAATGATGTAATGAATTTATCCGTAAAAGATGTTGATGGTGAAATATTGGTGGTAAGTCAGTTTACCTTACATGCCAGCACAAAAAAAGGCAATCGCCCATCTTATATAAAAGCAGCTAAACCGGATATTGCCATCCCCATGTATGAGGCATTTGTTGAAACGCTGGAAGAAAAGCTTGGCAAGAAAATTCCTACCGGAGTATTTGGTGGTTACATGAAAGTTAGCCTTGTAAATAACGGCCCGGTCACTATTATTATTGACTCTAAAAATAAAGAATAAATGACTATCCAGGAAGCTCAAGCTAAAGTTGATAAATGGATAAACAGCATTGGCATTCGCTATTTTAACGAACTGACCAATATGGCTATTTTAACTGAAGAAGTCGGTGAAATAGCTCGCTTAATGGCAAGAATTTATGGCGAACAATCCTTCAAATCTACTGATGATGAGCAGAAAGCCAAAGAACTCCTGTCGGATGAGTTCGCTGATGTACTTTTTGTATTGATCTGCCTGGCAAACCAGACAGGGGTAGATTTGGAAAAAGCATTGATTAATAACCTGAAGAAAAAAACCGAAAGAGACGCGAAACGGCATGCAGCAAATACTAAACTAAAGGACCTTTAGTTAAACATGAGTCATCCCGGATTTTCAGGAACTTCATGTTGTCCCTGCAATTATAAAAAGGTGCAGTAATCAATACTTTCGGACCGGCCTTATTCAATTTAGCTTTTTGAAAGGCTGGAAGCCGTTAAAAAATGAATACTGTTTGAGCCGACGTAAGGAGGCGAGTTTATTCAT